>CATPBC010000224.1 GCA_955652195.1 uncultured Xanthobacteraceae bacterium
ATTTTGCCTTGCTCGCGCCACAACATTACACTAGTGCCGCGAACCCGAAGTTCGCACAAGTTTGCGGAGCGCTCGGATGCGAATTTCGGGTTCAGAAGCGGCACTACAAGGATAGAGTTGCTAGTGTCCTTATCGATTCCGAAGTTCGTACGAGCGCGCCGCAAATGCTTACGAACTTCGGAATCGGGACACTAGTTGCGCCAAGGGCTTCCATGACGGACTTGAGTCTGATTGAACTTGCCGCGGGACGTGAAAACCGAGGCTGCTTGAGGCCGAGCGGAACAAGCTTCTCGGCAACCGATCCGCGTTGCGGCTAGGCTAGGACGATGGCGTGACCGATATTTTCCATGAAGTCGATGAAGAAGTAAGACGCGAACGGCTCAAAAAGCTGTGGGAGCGCCACGGCAATTATCTTGTTGCCGCTTGCGTCTTGGTCGTCATCGGCGTTGGCGCTTGGCGCGGTTACGAGTGGTGGCAAGCCAAACGGGCGGCACAGTCCGGGGCGGCTTTTGAGCAAGCAGTGACGCTGGCCGAAGCGGGCAAGCATCAAGAGGCCGTCGCCGCTTTTGCCGAGCTTGCGACCGATGGCACGGCGGGCTACCGCGTGTTGGCGCGGCTGCGCGAGGCCGCCGAGCTTGCGCCGACCGACAGCAAAGCCGCCGTCGCAGCCTATGATGCAATCGCGGCGGACAATCGCGCAGGCCAGGTCATCCAAGATCTGGCGGCGCTGCGCGCCAGTTTTCTGCTGGTCGATACTGCGCCCTATGCTGAGATCGTTAAGCGGCTGGAGCCGTTAACCGCAGCCGACCGTCCTTTTCGGCACAGTGCGCGCGAGATTCTGGCGCTTTCTGCATGGAAAGCCGGAGATATATCGACGGCGCGGCGATGGACCGACATGATGATGGGCGATCCGCTGACACCGCCTGGTCAGCGCAGCCGCGCGGAAATGTTGAGCGAACTGATCGCGGCGAGCGCGAAAGGTTGAGGTGATGATACGACGCTCGCATGGAATTTTATATCGCGCCGCTTCGGTGCTGGCGCTTGTGCTGATGATTGCTGGCTGCACGAAGGGGGGTCAGTTCGATCCCACCGAGATTTTCAATTCGGATGTGTTCGACAGCAAAAAAAAGCTGAGAGGCGACCGTACGCCAGTTTTCCCTGAGGGAGTGCCGGGCACAGCCACTGGCGTGCCTGCAGAATTGGTCAAGGGCTACGAGGCGCCGCCGGAACAGCCTGATGCGGCCGTCGCAGCAGCGCCCACTCCGGCTCCGGCAGCTGAAGCAGAAAAACCAAAGCCGAAACCGAAGCCCAAAGCGAAAGTCGCCGCGCAAAAGCCGCCGGCTGCCCCGGCAGCATCGGCGCCCGGGCCCGCTCCGACGCGGATCACGGTGGGTCCCACACAGAGGCCACCAGCCACCGGACAACAGCCGAATGGGGCACAATCCGCTTGGCCAGCGCTGCCGTCGACTAGTTCGCAACAACCTGCACAATCGTCCCAATCTGTGTGGCCAGCGCCGCCCCAAACGCCGACGGCACAGCCGGCCCAGTCGTCGCAGTCGGTCTGGCCCGATCCGCCGGCGGCCGCCGGTTCTTCGCGATAAAATTTCTACGCGCGCCGCTGCCAATTGCGTCAGCTGCCGGCGCACGAGCTTTATTAAATGATATAGAGGTCCTTGCCTCGAAGCCGTTGGGCGTCATCAACGCTCGTCGTCACCGCTTGCTATCAGAGTTTACCCCCTCGGTTTGCCATGTCGTTCACCATCGCGATCGTTGGTCGGCCGAATGTTGGCAAATCGACGTTGTTTAACCGGCTCGTCGGCCGGCGCCTCGCTCTGGTCGACGATCGGCCGGGAGTGACGCGGGACCGGCGCGAGGGTGACGCACGACTCGGCGATCTCGCCTTCAAGGCGATTGACACGGCTGGACTGGAGCACGCCGAACGCGACAGCTTAACGGGACGAATGCAGGCCCACACGGCCGCCGCGATAGCGCAGGCGGATGCGGTTTTGTTTTTGATCGATGCGCGGGCCGGCGGGACGGTCGCCGATCGTGCCTTCGCTGACCTGGTTCGCAAATCGGGCAAGCCCGCGATTCTCGTCGCCAACAAAAGCGAGGGCCGCGCTGGCGAGGCCGGCGCGCTCGACGCTTATGCGCTCGGCTTCGGCGATCCGGTGCCAATCAGCGCCGAGCACGGCGAAGGTTTGGCTGGGCTCTATGAGGCGCTGCGTGCGGCCTTACCGGAAGCAACAGCCGAGCGTGACGAACGAGAAGATCGCGCCGCCACAGCCGATAAGCAGTCGATCCGGCTCGCCATTGTCGGCCGGCCGAATACCGGTAAGTCGACGCTGATCAATCGACTGCTCGGCGAGGAACGACTGTTGGCCGGACCGGAAGTCGGCATCACCCGAGACGCAATTGCGGTCGATCTCGCGTGGCATGGCCGGGATTTTCGCATTCACGATACTGCGGGTATGCGTCGCCGTTCACGGATCGAGGAGAAGTTGGAGAAGCTCTCGGTTGCCGATGCCCTCAACGCGATCCGTTTTTCCGAAGTGGTCATCGTCCTCATCGATTCACAAACACCTCTCGAAGAGCAGGACATCCGGATCGCCGATCTGGTCGAGCGGGAAGGGCGGGCCGTCGTCATTGCTATCAACAAATGGGATTTGATCGAACCGGAGCCAGGCGCACTTTCGCGATTGCGTAACACGGTCGATCGGCTGTTGCCGCAGATCAAGGGAGTCGGCATCGCGGTTGTGTCGGCGAAAACCGGTCAGGGCTTGGACCGGTTGATGCAGACGGTCGTCGACGCGCATACAATCTGGAATCGGCGGGTGCCGACAGCCGCCTTGAATCGCTTCTTGGCCGAGGCGACCGCGTCGCATCCGCCGCCTGCGCTGCGCGGCCGGCGCCTTCGGCTTGACTACGTGACGCAGCCCAAATCACGGCCGCCGACCTTCGTCTTGTTCGGCTCGCGCGCCAGCGCGCTGCCGGAGGCTTATCGCCGTTACCTGGTGAATGGGCTGCGTGACCAGTTCGACTTGCCCGGCACGCCAATCAGGCTCGCGTTGCGGACAAAGCCTAACCCCTACGCGACGCGTAAACAGCGCTAATCGCGGCCGCTTTCCTGCCGCGGGTACTAAGCAGGCGGCTTGAATTCCAAAAATTTGCCGGCAGGAAAGTCGTAAAGCTTACCGGTTTCGCAGCAGCTCGGCAGGCAAAGCGAAAGAATCTTTTCTGCCACATCTTCGGGCGTGGGCAGCGTCATCGGATCTTCGCCCGGCATGACTTGCGCTCGCATGCGCGTCCGCGTTGGTCCCGGATTGAAGAGGTTCACACGCAGCACCGTTGCGTCGGTCTCCGCGGCATAGGTTCGCGCCAGAACGTTAAGCGCCGCTTTGGATACTGAATAGGCGCCGCTATAGGCTCGCGCATGGGTTGCCGCCCCCGAGGTGATGAATACGGCACGTCCGGCGGCGGAGCGCTTCAACAACGCGTCCATGGCGCGGATCAAATGCCAATTGGCGGTGACGTTCACTGCCATGACTTCCTCCCAGTTTTGCGGCTCGATGTGATCGAGCGGCGAGCGTTGCCCAGCAACGCCCGCATTGCCGACCATCACGTCGAGCCGTTGATATCGTTCATTGAGAGCGGAAGCCAACCGATAGGTCCCAGCGTAATCGCGCATGTCGAGCGGCACCAGAGTTGCTGAACTGCCGGCTGCCCGCGCTGCGTCATCGATTTCTTCCAGCGCGCCGGTAGTGCGCGCCACCGCGACGATATGAGCGCCGGCTCGGGCGAGCGTCAGCGCGACGGCGCGGCCGATGCCGCGCGATGCGCCGGTGACGAGCGCAATGCTCCCGGCGAGAGGCTGCGTCATTTCTCAGCTTGCTTCGGCGAGCAACGAAAGTTGGCGGGGCGGGCCGGCGTCTTGAGCCGTGCGATCTGTCAGCGGCGTCGGATAATCGCCGGTAAAGCAGTGATCGGTGAATTGCGGGCGAACCGGATCGCGGCCCTTTTCACCCATTGCGCGATAGATGCCGTCGACCGAAAGAAAGGCGAGCGAGTCGGCGCCGATGAATTTGCGCATACCCTCAAGATCGTGCGTTGCGGCAAGTAGTTTGTCCCGCTCTGGCGTGTCGATGCCGTAGTAATCGGGATGAGTGATTGGCGGCGAGGCAATGCGCAAATGCACCTCGATGGCGCCGGCATCGCGCATCATCTGCACGATCTTGACCGAAGTCGTGCCGCGCACGATCGAATCGTCGATCAAAACGATGCGTTTGCCGGCCACAACAGCGCGATTGGCGCTGTGCTTAAGGCGAACGCCGAGCTGGCGGATATGCTGGGTCGGTTCAATGAAGGTGCGGCCAACATAATGATTGCGAATGATGCCGAGTTCATAAGGTAGACCAGATTCCTGAGCATAGCCGACCGCCGCCGGCACTCCGGAATCGGGCACCGGCACGATGACGTCGGCCGAGGCGGGCGCTTCGCGCGCCAGTTCCGCGCCGCATGCTTTGCGGACCGTGTAAATGCTGCGCCCGCCGAGAATCGAATCGGGCCTGGCGAAATAGATGTATTCGAAAATGCATGGACGCGGCGGCAGCGGCAGAAACGGCTTGTGCGAATGCGCGCCGTCCTCGTCGAAGATAAGGACCTCGCCATTATCGACGTCGCGTACATATTGCGCGCCGATAATGTCGAGGGCGCAGGTCTCGGAGGCGAGAATCGGGCAGCCATCCAGTTTGCCAAGCACGAGCGGACGGATGCCGAGCGGATCGCGGGCGCCGATGAGCTTCTTATTGGTGAGCCCGGCGAAGGCGTAAGAGCCTTCGAGCATGCGCAAGCCCTCGATCAGCCGGTCGACAAAACGATTGCGGTGAGACCGGGCCACCAGATGCAGGATCACTTCCGTATCGGTGGTGGATTGCATCATGGCGCCGTCGCGCACGAGCTGACGCCGCAGGCTCAGGCCGTTCGTAAGATTGCCATTATGGCCGATCGCAAATCCGCCGGCATTTAGTTCGGCGAACAGCGGCTGGACATTGCGCAAAATGGTCTCGCCGGTCGTTGAATAGCGGACATGGCCGATCGCCGCATTGCCAGGCAGGCGATCGATGACTTCCCGCCTGGAGAAGGCATCGCCGACCAGGCCGAGCCGCCGTTCCGAATGAAACCGCTTGCCGTCGAAGGTGACGATTCCGGCAGCCTCCTGGCCGCGGTGTTGCAAGGCATGAAGACCCAGCGCGGTAATTGCTGCCGCGTCAGGATGTCCGAAAATGCCGAAGACACCGCATTCCTCGCGAAGCCGATCCGCGTCGAGGTCGAGGGCGCCAGATCCGGTCATGACCTTGGTATCTCCAACCTATCGAACTCGCTGCGCCGTTGGTCGGGTGCAGGAGCCGGAGCATCGGTGTCCTCGGGACGGGCCCGCTTCAACTTGTTTAAAATGGTGCTTTCCGGGTCATCCGGCAACATCGACATCAGCCATTGTCCGGTCCCCGCCAGGACCACCTTGGATTTGGCGCCCTTGACCCATTGTGGCTGGCTGCGGTCAGGAACGAGCCAAATAAAGAACTGAAACGCGATGACGACGATGATCAGGCCGCGAGCGAGGCCGAATAAAAATCCGAGCGTGCGATCAAGCGCTCCAACGCGGCTATCCAGCACCATATCGGAAATTCTGATGGTGAAGACCGAAACAACCAGCAGCGTGAGCAGAAAAACCCCGCCCACCACCACAATCGCGGCAACAATATCGCTGTTGAAGTACTGCTTGGCGAAAGGCAACAGCTTGCCATAGGAATAAAGCGTGGCGACGGCCGCCAGAATCCATGCGGTAATCGAGAGGACCTCGCGCATGAAACCACGCACCATGGCGAGCAGGCCCGAAATCAGCATCACCAGGATCAGGACGATATCGAGCAGCGTGATCGGCATGGGGCTACGATTCGGCTACGATTCGGCTGGGCTTTTGGCGCTCCGCCGCGTGTATAGCGGGGCTGCGCCATGCCGTCACCCATCTTCTCGCGGTTGTTTCCGCAGCCGGATAACGGGCCCTGAACGCGCCTCACGAAGCGCTAATTAACCTCACCGTTGGCAAGCTAAGTTGGCAGCAAAATCAACCATCCTGGCGGCTCACCCGCCGCAGGGCAGGGGTGCTGTCGCGCGCAATATCGGCCACGAGATTATCGAGGGTGCCTATCGTAGCGAGGGTAAATCCTTCCGGGGCATCATTGCGCGCGGCTTCCGGAGCGATTGCCTTGGCGAAACCGAGCTTCTGTGCCTCGCGCAAACGGGCAGCGCTTTGCGGAACCGGCCGAACCGCGCCAGAGAGCGAAATTTCGCCAAAATAGACGGCATTTGCGGGCAGGGGAGCATGCGTCAGCGAAGAGACCAAGGCCGCAGCGGCGGCGATGTCGGCCGCGGGTTCCTGGATCCGTAATCCGCCGGCGACATTGAGGTAAACGTCATGCCCCGACAGGCGCACGCCGCAATGCGCCTCCAGCACTGCCAAGACCATCGACAGTCGATTCGGGTCCCAACCCACGACGGCCCGACGCGGGGTGCCCAGTGTGGTGGGTGCCACCAGCGCCTGAATTTCAACCAGCAGCGGACGCGTTCCCTCGATGCCTGCGAATACGGCGGTGCCGGCGCTGCCGAGATCGCGCTCGGACAAAAATAGTGCGGATGGGTTTGCCACCTCCCGCAACCCGCCGCCGGTCATTTCGAAGACGCCGATCTCGTCGGTCGGGCCGAATCGATTCTTGATCGCGCGCAGGATGCGAAACTGTTGCGAGCCTTCGCCTTCGAACGACAAAACCGCATCGACCATATGCTCGACGACGCGGGGCCCGGCGATCTGACCGTCCTTGGTGACATGGCCGACCAAAATGACGGCCGCGCCGCTGCGCTTGGCAAAGCGAATCAATTCCGCGGCGGAGCCCCGGACTTGCGTGACGGTTCCCGGCGCCGCATCGACCGTTTGAGTCCACATAGTCTGAATGGAATCGATAACGAGCATGCGCGGGATCACGCCCTGCGACACCGTCGTTACGATATCCTCAACCGAAGTCTCCGCTGCGACCTCGACCGTCGCCTCGGCAAGGCCGAGCCGTTCCGCGCGCAGCCGCACTTGCGCTACCGCCTCTTCGCCCGAAATGTAAATGGCGCGATGCCGTCCGCGCGCGAATGCCGCCGCGACTTCGAGCAGCAGAGTAGATTTGCCGATCACAGGATCGCCGCCAAGCAAAAGCACTGAACCGCGCACGAGCCCGCCGCCGGTGACGCGATCGAATTCGGCCATGCCGGAGGCAAGCCGTGGCGCTTCCGCAGTCGCGCCCTTTAGGGGCTCGACGGCAAATGGCCTTCCCTTACGCGAGGGCACGCGCACACGACTGGCGGTTTCCTCAACCAGCGTGTTCCATTCGCCGCATGCTTCACATTTGCCTGCCCAGCGCGCAAACGCTGCGCCGCAATTCTGGCAGATGAAGTTTGGCGCGCGCGATGCCATCACGCGCTCCGATAAATCAGATGGCAGCGCGGACCGAGCCTGGTGAGGATCTCATAGCCGATCGTGCCCGCCGCCGCCGCGACATCGTCAATGCTCAGTTCGCCGCCGATCAGCGTAGCCAAATCGCCCCGGCGCACGGCGCCGTCGGGCAGATCGGTGATGTCGAGCGCAAGGAGATCCATCGAAATGCGGCCCACTATAGGACATCTTTTGCCGGCCACGATTCCCGACCCGCCTGAGCGTTCGTCACTGCCGCCACCGGCGCGTAATAGCCCGTCCGCGTAACCGAGGGCGACCACCGCAATGCGCGAATTGCGCCGCGCCGTCCATGCGGCGCCATAACCGATCGTCTGGTCGCGTGCGACGCTGCGTATCTGCAAAATGCGTCCGGCCAGTTCAACAACAGCTTTCATTGGATTTGGCCGACTAGGGGTCGGATTGATGCCGTAAATCGCCGCACCCGGCCGCGCCAGATCGAAATGCGCCGCATCGCCGAGAAAAATTCCGGAAGAATTGGCGAGCGAAGCCGGAATGCCGGCATAGAGGGTGCGAAGCTCGCGAAACATTTTCAGCTGGATGGCATTGAGCGGGTGGTCGGGAAGCTCGGCGCAAGCAAGGTGGCTGAGCAACAGCGCAATGCCGTGATTTGGAGTGTGGACACGCGGCGCAAGCGCCGCGGCCTCCTCCGGGGAAACGCCGAGGCGATGCATGCCGGTATCGACATGCAGCGCGGCGCCGCCCTGCCAACCGCGGGCGGCGACGAATGTGTCCCATTCGGCAAGTTCGGTCATCGAGTTGATCACCGGCCGCGCGCCAAGCTCGATGAAGGCGTCCGCAGCGTCGAGTGTGAAGCCATGGAGAACGTAGATAGTGACGTGCCGCGCTCCGGCACGGACGACGCGCGCCTCCGCGAGATCCGCGACAAAGAAAGTTTTACAGCCCGCTTGCGCCAGCGCTGTGACCACCGGCTTGAGGCCAAGGCCATAGGCATTGGCCTTCACAACCGCGGCGCATTCCACGGCGATGAGTTGGCCTGCCAGCGTCTGCCAATTGGCAGCGATGGCAGCGAGATCGATCGTCAATATCCCGCCGGTTTCCGCCACGCCCGGCGCCGGTCCTGCGGGCATTAGTTTTTCGCGTGCCATGTTTACCGCTTATGACCGCCGCCGCTGCGGCCGTAAAGCACCCTGCAGTGGCTTAGAAGTCGCGCCGGTGCGCGGTATCGAGATTGGCGAAGCGGGTCACCGCGGCGTCGAACTGCAATTCGACCGTCCCTGTGGGACCATGACGTTGCTTACCAATGATAATTTCAGCCTTGCCATCCACGCGCTCGCCTTCCGCCAGCCATTCCGCAAATTTCTCGCGGTTTGCCTCGGTTGGCTTGCGTATCTGATGATAGTATTCCTCCCGGAATACAAAGAGTACGACGTCGGCATCCTGTTCAATCGATCCTGATTCGCGCAAATCCGATAATTGCGGACGCTTGTCCTCGCGGCCTTCCACCTGCCGCGACAATTGCGAGAGGGCGAGAATCGGGATGTTGAGCTCTTTGGCCAGCGCCTTCAGCCGGGTCGTAATTTCAGTGATTTCCTGAACGCGCCCTTCGGCGGCACGGCGGCTCGATCCCTGCAGAAGCTGCAGGTAGTCGACGACCAAGAGATCGAGCCCGCGCTGCCGCTTCAACCGCCGCGCCCGCGCCGCCAACTGTCCAATCGAAAGTCCTCCGGTTTCATCGACGTAAAATGGCAGGTTCTGCAGGTCGACCGAAACGTCTCTGATCTTCTCGAAATCGGCTTCCTCGATGTCGCCGCGCCGAATCTTGTTCGACGGAATTCCGGTCTGTTCGGAAATAATGCGCGTGGCCAGCTGTTCGGCGGACATTTCGAGCGAGAAGAAGCCGACAATGCCGCCATCGACGGTGACCAGGTGACCGTCGGCGCGGACCTCGCCGGCCCAAGCCCTGGCGACGTTATAGGCGACGTTAGTGGCGAGCGCGGTTTTCCCCATGCCCGGACGGCCGGCGAGAATGATCAGGTCCGAGGGCTGCATGCCGCCCATCTTGCTGTCGAGATCGGTCAGGCCCGTGGCCAACCCGGAAAGGCGGCCGTCGCGCTGGTAAGCGCGCGCCGCCATGTCAACCGCGGTCGTCAGCGCTTGCGCGAAGCGTTGAAAGCCCGCGTCGTAACGGCCCGTCTCAGCGATCTCGTAGAGCCTCCGCTCGGCGTCTTCGATGTGCTGCAGCGGAGTAGACTCAACCGGTGCGTCATAGGCGAGGTTCACCATATCCTCGCCGATCGCGATCAGGTCGCGGCGTACGGAGAGGTCGTAAATCGTGCGGCCGTAGTCTTCGGCATTGATGATTGTTGTCGCTTCGGCGGCAAGGCGGGCGAGATACTGATTGAGTGAAAGCCCTGCAATGTCGATGTCGCCAGGCAGGAACGTCTTGAGCGTCACCGGAGTGGCGGTTTTATTTGCCCGGATAAGTCCGCCAGCAAGCTCGAAAATACGCTGGTGGATCGGCTCAAAGAAATGCTTCGGCTCGAGAAAGTCGGAGACGCGGTAGAATGCCTCGTTATTGACGAGGATAGCGCCGAGTAAGGCCTGTTCGGCCTCGATATTATGCGGCGCCGCGCGGAACGTCGGTTCCGGCGGAATTTGCTTGCGTGCGGTCGAATCGAAGACTGGCATGGTTCCTGTCAGAGGAATCGCGTGCTGTGGCCGTTTTGCGGCACGTGGCCGTAACCCGGCGATGGATCGGTCCAAAGCGGCTACTCAACATCGCGGCTCACTCAACGACAGCGGTCAAGCTGCGCAACCGCCGCTCCTTTCGATAATCGAGCGGGCGGACAATGGAAGCGTTGATTGCGGCTTTCCCCGTTACCCACCGCACTCACCAGCGACCTCGAAAACCGCAATGCGGCACTTGACGTAGCGGCGTTGGCCGCGGCTATTCGCCAGCGAGTCGCAGCGGCAGCCGGTAACCGGTCTCGAGCGCGCGCAGCCGCGCCTCTTCCCGCGCGATATAATCGCGAGTAGCCGGGATGACGCCCTTTTGCTTCGCCATCTGGATCTGGAAAACGACCATGTCTCCTTGGCGAAACGCCATTTCCGAACAGGCCAGATAGAACTCCCACATCCGTACGAAACGCTGATCGTATAGGCGCAGCACTTCGTCTCGGTGAGCGAGAAAACGCTCTCGCCAGGCCTTGAGCGTCTCAGCGTAGTGAAGCTGCAAAACTTCGACATCCGCGATGACCAGCCCGGCGCGCTCGATTATGGGAAGTACTTCCGACAAGGCCGGAATGTAGCCGCCAGGGAATATGTATTTCGCGATCCATGGATTGGTGATGCCGGGCGGGCTGCTGCGGCCGATCGTATGCAGGAGCGCGAGCCCATTCTCCGCGAGAAGCTTCGCGCACTTGGTGAAGAAGGCGTCGTAGAACCCGACCCCGACATGTTCGAACATGCCGACCGACACAATTCGATCGAACCGGCCGGCAACATCGCGATAGTCCAGAAGGTCAAATGTGACGTCCTGCCGGCCGCGCTCGCGGGCGCGGCTGGTGGCGCGCTGGTATTGCTCCTGTGAAAGAGTAATGCCGGTAACCCGCGCCCCGGCAATCTCGGCCAGATAAAGCGCAAGTCCGCCCCAACCGCAGCCAATGTCCAAAACCCTGACGCCGGGGGTCACCCGCAGCTTCGCTGCCAAGTGCCGCCTTTTCGCGAGTTGCGCGTCATCGAGCGATTGATCGGGGGTGTCGAAATAAGCGCAGCTATATTGCTGGTCGGCATCGAGGAATAGCGAATAGAGTCTGCCGTCGAGATCGTAGTGATGAGCGACATTGCAGCGCGCGCGGGAACGCAGGTTCAATTGCTGCAAACGGCGGAAGAGATAGCGGATAAAACGGGGCACCGCCCAATTGCGCGCCCCGATCCCGTCCTGACCCAACAACAGCGCCAGGAGATCGGCGATCGAGCCCCGTTCGATGACGAGGGTGCCGTCCATATAGGCTTCGCCGAGCTTCAACTCGGGATCGAATAGCACCCCCCGCTGTGCCGTGGCGCTGGTGAAGCGGACAGCAACGGGGAAGCCGGTCCCGTCGCCGAACGTGCCTGTGCGGCCGCGCGCGGTCGTCACAGTCAGAGAACCGCGGCGGACAAATCGGCGCAAAAATATGAGTAGCAACCGATCCACGGCCGCCTCCACTCACAATGCCCGTTCTGCAAAGCTAGGACGCACGCTTGATCAAAGCTTTGCCGCCTAAGTGACTGCAGCGCTTGCGCGGGTGAAGTCTTGTTATTGCCGTGATTAAAACAAATTCCTCCTTGACCAGCAATGCCGTGGCAGGCAAGGCCGCAATGCTCTCACATCGGTCGAGATTTGGGGTAAGTATGGTCACGAAGTCGGGGTGGTTTGGGGGGCTCAGCGTGGTTCGGCGTCTCGCGTGGGTAATCGGACTCGGCCTGGCAACGGCGCTCGTCATGGTGCCGGGGGCGAGAGCGCAGACCAATATCGATCGGGGCAAACCGCCGTCTGAACTGTTCGCGAATTATTGCGCGGTTTGCCACAAGACGACCCGCGGGCTTGCCACTGGACGGAACAGTCTGACGCTTTCGCTGTTCTTGCGAGAGCATTACGCGGCCAGCCGCGAGCAGGCGGCGGCGCTCGCGGCTTATGTCATCAGTGCTGGCGGTAATGCTCCCGCGCCGACAAAACCCGAGCGGGCCAAGACTGAGGAACCGAAGAACCAAGAACCCAAAACTCAGGAGTCGAAGGGCCACGAGGGCAAGCCTCGTCCGACCTCGACGGCGGCGAGGCCTGAACCGGACAAGTCCGGTGGGGACCGTCAGCCGGGGCGTGAAGAAGGTGTCCCCGCAGAGCAGGCAACCGCTCCCGCTGCGGCAGCTCCTGTGCCGAACCAAGCGCCGAGTTCGGCCGAACCTGCGAAGCCGGAGGTTGCCCCAACTAAAAGCGCGGGCGCGTCGGCCGAATCTTCGCCGGACGAGAACGCGCCTATGCCGCGCGACAATATCCCGGACTGACAGGGGATCTTCGAGCTCGATCCGCTTAGGCGTTGTCGGGCGAAGCTGGGGGTTCGGCTTGTTCCGCACCTTCCGTCGTGCGCGCGCTCTCGCCAGCTCCCGGTTCGAAGAACGCTTCGGCGGCAATTGCCGCGGCCTCTTGTTCAGTCGGTTCGCGCAACTGCGTCACATCCTCGCCGCGCGCAATACGGGCCGCCTCATCTTCGTTGCGAGCGACAATGATGGTGATCGAAACTTCCACCTCAGGATGAAGCGCAATCGGCACCTTATGCTGGCCGATGGTCTTGATAGGCGCGTTCAACGCAATCTGGCTGCGGTTTAGGCGAAAACCATCATCTGCAAGCAGGCCGACAAGATCGCGCGGCGAGACCGAACCAAACAGTTGGCCGGATTCGGAGGCTTGCCGCAGCACGGTGAAATTCTTGCCGTCAAGCTTGTCGGACACTTGTGCCGCTTCGCTCTTAAGCGTGAGCGAACGCGCCTCGAGTTCGCTTTTCATCGTTTCAAAGCGCGTGCGATTTTCCGCCGTGGCGCGGAGCGCCTTGCCGTGCGGCAATAAAAAGTTGCGGGCAAATCCGTCCTTCACGCGCACGACCTCGCCCATCTGGCCGAGCCTGGCGATGCGTTCCAGTAGAATGACTTCCATGCCGGCCTCGCTTTAGCGGATCACGTAGGGCAAGAGCCCGAGGAAGCGGGCGCGTTTGATCGCCTGGGCGAGTTCACGCTGCCTTTTTGCCGATACTGCCGTGATGCGGCTCGGCACAATCTTTCCGCGCTCTGAGACGAAGCGCTGCAGCAGTTTGACATCTTTGTAATCGATCTTGGGCGCGTTAGCGCCCGAGAACGGACAGCTCTTGCGGCGTCGGAAAAACGGGCGGCGCCCGCCTGCGCCCTGCGGTGAAAAAGCCATCGCCTAGACCTCCGTCCCGTTCTCGGCATCATCGGAATCGTCGCGGCTGCGCCGGTCGCGCTCGCGGCCCCGGTCGCCCCCACGATCGCCACGATCGCCTCGGTCGCCTCGGTCGCGGCGGTCATCGCGATCGCGATCGCGTTCAGTCCGGCGCATCATCGCCGACGGGCCATCCTCATGCGCGTCCACTCTGATCGTGAGATAGCGAACAACATCCTCGTTGAGCCGCTCGAGGCGTTCGATTTCATTGATCGCCGGCGGCGGCGCATCAATATCCATCAAAGTAAAATGCGCCTTGCGGTTCTTGCGGAGGCGGTAGGAGAGGGATTTTACGCCCCAATACTCGGTCTTTTTGATCGATCCGCCGAGCCCTTCGATCACGCCCTTTAGCTGCGTGGTCAATTCGTCGACCTGCTGCGTGCTGGCGTCCTGGCGCGCAAGGTAGACGTGTTCATAAAGCGGCATGGCTGCCCTTTCCTTAGTCTCGTGCTCGCCCGGGCGCGAAGCCCCTCGAACCCTTCGGGAAAGGCTCGAATGCTCTGAAGGCGGGGACACCGGACGCCGGACCCGAGAGTCCTACCGTGCAAGCCATAAGGCGCATGCACGGCCGTCCGTTCAGCCCCCGGCCGGGGTCGAGCGGAAGCCGGCCTTATACGCGGCCCGCCCAGAAAGGCAAGAGACTGCACTGCCGCCGGCAGGAACTCGATGGTCGTTATTTTACCGGGATTAGTCGCCTTGACATCAATGGCATCACGGTATCTTTCGCCCGTTCCGGCGAGGGCGATCAATTAGCGGGGCCAATTTTAGCCGATGAGCGTTGCATTCGTTTTCCCCGGCCAGGGCAGCCAGGCCGTCGGCATGGGTAAGGCTCTGGCCGACGCCTTCACCTGCGCGCGCCAAGTTTTTGAGGAAGTCGATGCCGCGTTGGGCGAGCGGCTCAGCGATACGATCTGGAACGGTCCGGCCGAGACTCTCACTCTGACGGAGAACGCACAGCCCGCGCTGATGACGGTGTCGATTGCCGCTTTGCATGTCCTTGAACAAGAGGCGGGTCTCGACATCACGCGCGATGTCGCGTTCGTCGCCGGCCATTCGCTTGGCGAGTATTCGGCGCTCGCCGCGGCGCGATCCCTTTCGGTCGCCGATGCGGCGCGCTTATTGCGCGTCCGCGGCCAGGCCATGCAAAAAGCCGTTCCGGTCGGTGCCGGCGCCATGGCCGCCCTCATCGGCCTCGATTTGGCGGAGGCGAAATCGATTGCCACGGAAGCATCGAGCGCGGGTGTCTGCGCAGCCGCCAATGACAATGGCGGCGGCCAGGTGGTGTTGTCGGGCGCCAAGGCCGCGGTGGAACGCGCGGTGGATATTGCCAAAGCGCGCGGGGTCAAGCGGGCGATGATGCTGCCAGTCTCCGCCCCATTCCATTGTCTCCTGATGCAGCCTGCCGCCGATGTGATGGCCGAAGCCTTGACCAGGGTCTCGGTCAAGGCGCCGCTGGTGCCGGTGGTTGCTAACGTGCCGGCGCGTCCGGTCAAGGATCCGGCAGCGGTCGTGCGCAATCTCGTCGAACAAATCACCGCTACGGTGCGCTGGCGCGAATCCGTCCTGTTCATGGCGCAGTCTGGCGTGTCGTCGTTTTTTGAGATCGGCGCCGGAAAGGTGCTGACCGGCTTGATCAAACGTATCGCCGAGGCCGCGTCGGCCGCCGCAATCGGATCGCCTGAGGACATCGCAAGGTTCAAAGCCTCGCGGGGCTGAGCTATTGCTGCGGCCGGAAAGGGTCAGGGTCGAAACATGTTTGAACTCACCGGAAGGACGGCGCTGGTGACCGGGGCGACCGGCACGATCGGGGCCACGATTGCGCGCAGCCTTCACGACCAAGGCGCCACGGTCGCAATTTCAGGAACGCGGCGCGAGGTCCTCGATCGGCTCGCAACCGAACTCGGCGAGCGCGTGCATGTTCTGCCCTGTAACCTTGCCGATGCGGCCGAGACCGAAGCGCTGGTGCCGCGCGTGGAAGAGGCAATGGGACAGCTCGATATTCTGGTCGCCAATGCCGGGATCACCCGCGATAATTTGCTGGTGCAGCTACGCGATGAGGACTGGGAGCAAGTCATCGCCGTCAATCTGTCCGCCACGTTCCGGCTGGCGCGCGCCGCGCTGCGCGGGATGATGCGGCGGCGTTTTGGGCGCGTGATCGCCATCACGTCCGTCGTGGGCACGACCGGCAATCCCGGCCAGGCCAATTATGTCGCCGCCAAAGCCGGCATCGCCGGCATGATCAAGGCCATGGCGCAGGAATATGCCAAGCGCGGCGTTACCGCCAATTGCGTGGCGCCTGGATTCATCGTCACGCCGATGACGGACAAGCTCAACGACAAGCAACGGGAAACCATCGTCGCAAAAATTCCGGCAAGCCGCGCCGGCACCCCAGCCGAGGTCGCTGCGGCTGTCGTGTTTCTCGCTTCGAACGAGGCCGGCTACGTGACCGGCCAAACGTTGCATGTGAATGGCGGAATGGCCATGATTTGAACGCGGTAGCAGATGGCGGGGGCGAGATGTCGGCGCGCTGGTCAACCGTTTTGAAGTGTGGTAACCGAACCGAACTCGGGCTGGGGGAGCCGGAATCCCGGAGCGCCGGGCGCTACGTCCGCCTCTGATCGGTGTCGACCCACGGCTGTCGGCAAGTTCAATGAAGTATTTGGACAGAATCGAAGCGAGCTTGACGGGTCGCGTTGCAAGATGAGGTTGGAACGATGAGTGATATTGGCGAGCGCGTGAAAAAAATCGTCGTGGAACATCTCGGCGTCGAGCCGGATAAAGTGACCGAGAACGCCAGCTTCATCGATGACCTCGGCGCCGACAGTCTCGACACGGTCGAGCTCGTCATGGCCTTTGAGGAAGAATTTGGCTGCGAGATCCCCGACGACGCCGCCGAAACGATTTTGACCGTTGGCGACGCGATCAAATTTCTTGAAAAAAACGCCAAGAGCTGACCGGTCGGGATCGCCCGGTATTTTTGCATGATCGATATGGACTGCCGTAACCGCCGCATATTCCTATATGCGGTGGGACGACATTCGGACTGCGTTTAGCGGGAGCGCCCTCGATGAGACGCGTGGTTGTCACGGGGCTCGGATTGGTGACGCCGCTCGCCTGCGGGATCGAGCAAACCTGGCAGCGACTGCTCGCCGGGCAAAGCGGCATCAAACGCATAGAAAAATTCGACGTATCCGACATCGCCTGCAAGATTGCCGGCCAGGTCCCGCGCGGTAACGGCTCGGCCGGAGCCTTTAATCCTGACGATTGGATGGAGCCCAAAGAGCAGCGCAAGGTCGATGATTTCATTGTCTTTGCCTTGGCTGCAGCCACGCAGGCGCTCGACGATGCGGGATGGCACCCGCGAGAACATGCCGATCAGATCACTAGCGGCGTTCTAATCGGATCCGGAATCGGCGGCGTCGAGGGGATCGCAGAGACGGCGTTGTTGTTACGCGACCGCGGACCGCGGCGCGTGTCGCCTTTCTTCATACCCGGCCGGCTCATCAATCTCGCGTCCGGCTATGTATCGATCAACCATTCGCTCAAGGGACCCAATCATGCCGTGGTCACCGCTTGTTCCACAGGCGCGCATGCAATTGGCGACGCCGGCCGGCTGATTGCGCTTGGCGATGCCGATGTGATGGTGGCAGGCGGGACGGAGTCGCCTGTCAACAGGATTTCGCTTGCCGGATTCGCGGCGTGCCGCGCGTTGTCGACCGGCTTCAACGAGACGCCAGAGCGCGCCTCGCGGCCGTACGACCGCGATCGCGATGGATTTGTCATGGGCGAAGGCGCGGGCGCCGTCGTGCTCGAGGAAAACGATCACGCCAAAAAACGCGGTGCGCGTATTTACGGCGAGCTTGTCGGCTACGGTCTTTCTGGGGATGCCTACCATATCACCGCTCCGGCGGAGGACGGCGACGGTGCATTCCGCTGCATGACTGCCGCAATGCGCCGCGCCGGCATTTCTCCAGCCGACATCGACTACATCAACGCGCATGGCACCTCGACTCCGCTTGGCGACGAGATCGAGCTCAAGGCTGTCGAGCGGCTTGTCGGTAATGCAGCGGCCCATATCGCGATGTCGTCAACCAAATCCTCGATTGGTCACCTTCTCGGCGCCGCGGGCGCGGTCGAAGCGATTTTCTGTCTACTCGCGATGCGTGATGGCGTGGTGCCACCGACCATCAATCTCGACAATCCGTCGATTGCAACCGCGATCGACCTTGTGCCGTATAAAGCGCAGCAACGACCAGTAAACGTCACGCTGTCGAATTCATTCGGATTCGGCGGCACGAACGCTTCGCTGGTTTTCCGCAAAGTAACGCACTAATGCGCTGTTTTGGCGGTCCGCCACATTTGTTCCGCACTCGCCTGCGATTGACGTTCTGTGTGGCCGGATACGACGGAATTCACCAACAAAGCGTATCTGAGCTTCGCGCTTTCATCGCAAAGTCGACCATGCGAGTCGCAAGATTGGATGTGTGGCGGTGACAGGAGCTAGCACTCCGCCGAATGGCGAACAGCGCGCCGGCCCATCCTTACGCTCCAGTCCGGCAGAGATTGGCGCGAGCCCGGCCAACAACCCGTTATCTCTTTCGGCGGCGAATCCGACCAGCGCCGCGGCCGGAAGTCTCAGCCGGAGCGAGGCCAAACGCATGCCGCGGAGCCCGCGAGCAGCCATCGAGCCCGACAGGGTCGATTTACCGGCGCGCCGCTCAGCGAGCGCACGGCATCCGCTCATTATCATTGGCAATGCGGTTATCAGCGCCTTCGTGCTTGTGGCTTTGGCGGCCGGCGTTGCGCTGTTTGTTGGCAAACAGCGCTTCGAGGCGGCGGGCCCGCTGCCGGCAGACCGTATCGTGAATATCCCGCGCGGCTCCGGAATGCGCGATATCGCCGATATTCTTTCCCGCGATGGTGTGATCGATCAATCTTGGCTATTCATCGGCGGCGTGCTCGTGCTCAAGGCGCGCGAGGATCTCAAGGCCGGCGAATACGAATTCAAAGCACATTCAACTATGCGCGACGTGGTCGCCACAATTGTCGAAGGCAAGGTGGTCGCGCATCAGGTCAGCCTTCCCGAAGGACTAACGTCACAGCAGATCGTTGCGCGCTTGTTGCAAGACGATGTTCTGGCGGGCGATATCAAGGAAATCCCGCGCGAAGGCAGCTTGCTGCCCGACACCTATAACTTCGCGCGCGGTATAAATCGCGAGCAAATGATCCAACGCATGCAGCAAGCACAACTGCGGCTGCTGCGCGAGGTGTGGGATCATCGCTCGCCGGACCTTCCGCTCAAGACGCCGGAGCAACTTGTTGTTCTTGCCTCGCTGGTCGAGAAGGAGACCGGCAAACCTGATGAACGTAGCCGCGTCGCCGCCGTATTCGTCAACCGGCTCAAGCAAAAGATGAGGCTGCAGTCCGATCCGACAATCATTTATGGGCTGGTGGGCGGCAAGGGCACGCTCGGACGTCCGATCATGAAGAGCGAAATCGAACAACCGACGCCATACAATACTTACGTCATCGACGGATTACCCCCCGGGCCCATTGCCAATCCCGGCCGGGCTTCGCTGGAAGCGGCTGCTAACCCGGCGCGCACGCGCGAACTGTATTTCGTCGCCGATGGCACCGGCGGCCATGTCTTCGCTGAAACCTACGAGCAGCACCAGAGGAACGTCACGCGGCTGCGGTCGATCGAATCCGATCAGAAGGACCAAGTCCCGATCGAAGACCAGATGGCAGCGCCGTCGGCACCGGCCGCTGTGGCTGCGCCATCGTCGGCGCCATCCCGCGGTACGCCCAAGCCTCGTCTGCCGGCTGCCCACTGACTCTCGGTAATTCGATCAAGCCCAATGCTTGTGACCGTGAAGCGCCGCCGGTAAGTTCGGGCACGTTGTTCACGATTGCTGGCGGGGTTTGGCTCCATGGCGCTTTCGAGCATGACCGGGTTTGCTCGCGGCCATGGTGTGTCCGGTCCTTATGCCTGGGCCTGGGAGATAAAATCCGTCAACGGTAAAGGGCTTGATCTGCGGCTGCGGACGCCGCCCGGCTGGGATGCAATCGAAGTCCCGGTCCGTGCCCGGGTCGCCGAGACGCTAACGCGAGGCTCGGTGCAGGCGAATCTGACGGTTGAACGCAGCGACGCGGTGCCGACGGTCCGAGTAAATACCGCGGTTCTCGATGCAATCCTGGCCGCGGTGCGCCAATTCGGGACAAAGATCGAAACCTCCCCACCTTCGCTCGACGGCTTATTGGCCCTTAAAGGCGTGATCGAAATCGCCGACACCGAGGAGAATGAGGATCAGCGGCGCGCCGCCGAAAGCGCGGTGGTTGCCGGTTTTGCCAGCGCTATTGCGGCACTCGCCGAGATGCGCCGCAGTGAAGGCGCTGCGCTGGGCCGCGTCCTGGCGCTCCGGCTTGACGAAATAGCCGCGCTGGCCGAGCGCGCCGAGCGCGCGCCGGGGCGCCGGCCTGACGCCATTCGCGCGCGGCTCGCCGATCAGGTCGCCACGCTGCTCGCCCAATCGGAACGGTTCGATCCCGACCGGCTGCACCAGGAAGCGATCATGATTGCGGCCAAGGCCGACGTGCGCGAGGAGCTTGACCGCCTTGCCGCCCATACGGCTGCGGCCCGGCATCTCATCGAAGCGGGCGGGTCGATCGGCCGGCGCCTCGATTTTCTCGCTCAGGAGTTTAATCGCGAAGCCAATACGCTGTGCGCCAAAGCGAATGATGTTGAGCTCACTAATATCGGCTTGGAGCTCAAGGCCGCGGTCGAGCAATTTCGCGAGCAGGTCCAGAACGTGGAATAACCATGGGATCGGCGCAGCGAAATCAAAACAGCAAAATCGCTCGTCGCGGGCTGATGCTGGTGCTGTCCTCGCCATCAGGCGCCGGCAAAACGACGCTGTCACGCCTATTGCTGCGCTCGGACCGCAAGGTCGAGCTTTCGATCTCGGTGACTACCCGCCCCAAACGCCGCGGCGAGATCGATGGCCGCGATTATCATTTCATCGAGCGCGGTCGCTTCGACGACATGGTCGCCCGCGGCGAACTTCTGGAATGGGCGGAAGTGTTCGGCCATCGCTATGGCACGCCGCGCGCGCCGGTGATCAAGGCTTTGCACGCGGGCCGCGATGTTTTGTTCGACATCGATTGGCAAGGCACGCAGCAACTGCGCGAGAAAGCGCGCACGGATCTTGTCAGCGTATTCATCCTGCCGCCGACGGCGAAAGAGCTGGAGCGCCGGCTTAAGCGGCGCGCCCAGGACAGCAAGACGGTGATCGGCTCGCGCATGGCGAAAGCAGCCGGCGAAATGAGCCATTGGCCGGAATACGATTATGTCATCGTCAATCGCGACAAACGCGAAGCCTTTGCCGAATTGCGCGCGATCCTTGCCGCGGAGCGGCTCAAGCGCGAACGCCAGATCGGTCTGTCCGATTTCGTGCGTCGGCTGCAAGCCAAGCTTTAAGATCGGATAGCCGCCCGTTTTTACGGCGTCGATGGAGCATCTTCGTCGAACTCACATTGGGCGATGTTTGGGTGTAGATTGATCGACGTATGGCTTGTCGACTCGTTCAGGAAGCTCATGAAACGGCGCTCCAAAGCAAGCGGCGCAAAGCCCAAAACACGACGCCGCAAGGCGGTGACGCTCAAGCGCCGCAATGCGCCGAAGAGCGTGGTTCGTCGCAGTAAACAACTCGATGATCGCAGCGAGCTGAACGAAGCGTTGGAGCAGCAGGCGGCCACCGCTGAAGTACTCCAAATTATCAGCCGCTCGAACTTCGATTTAACAGCGGTGCTCAGTACGCTCGTCGAGTCTGCGGCCCGCCTGTGCGAGGCCGACATGGCGGCCATTTCACGACCGAGGGGAGACGTGTTCGAGCATCTCACCTCCTATGGTTATTCGCCCAAGCACAGCGAATTCATGAAAACGCATCCAATCCCTTCGGATCGTGGTTCAGCGTCGGGGCGAGCCGTTCTTGAGCGAAGGCCAGTTCACATCCGGGATATTCGTGACGATCCGGAATACACGCTGGACGACAAGAATAGATTTGATGTGCGGACGATGCTCGGCGTGCCGCTTATGCGTGAGGGAACCGCAATCGGTGTGATCGTCTTACAGCGCAGGGCAGTGCGTCCGTTCACCGACAAACAGATCGCGCTGGTTACTACATTCGCTGCCCAGGCCGTGATCGCCATCGAGAACGCGCGGCTGCTCAATGAATTGCGGCAATCGCTCGAACAGCAGACGGCCACAGCGGACGTGCTGCGCGTCATCAGCAGTTCGCCGGGCGAATTAGAACCCGTATTCCAGGCGATGCTGGAGAATGCAACGCGTATCTGCGGGGCCAAATTTGGCAACCTTTGGCTTGCCAAAGACGGCGGTTTCCAACTAGCCGCGACTTATGGCCTACCCCCCGAATACCAGGATCAAGTTCAGCTCAACGTTGTCCTTTATCCCGGTCCGACAGTGCCGATCGCCCGCGCCGCAAGTACTCGCGAACCGGTCCATATTCTCGACCTACGCACGGACCCTTCCTACATCGAGCGCGAACCAATCGCTACAGTTGGCATCGAAC
>CATPBC010000225.1 GCA_955652195.1 uncultured Xanthobacteraceae bacterium
CCCAGACCGGCAAGATCCAGCGATTTCGGCTCCGTCACAGCGAGACATGAGGAGCACATAAGTGGCGGACCCGCACACATTTCTTCATCCCCATGGCTGGCGGCCGAGTAAGGGCTTCAGCAACGGGGTGGTCGCGCAAGGCCGTACGATCTTTCTCGCCGGCCAGGTCGGCTGGAACGCCGAGCAGCGGTTCGAGAGCGGCGATTTCGTCGCCCAAGCACGGCAGGCGCTCGCCAATATCGTCACGCTCGTCGCGGAGGCCGGCGGGCGCGCAGAGCACATCACCCGGCTGACTTGGTTTATCCTCGACAAACAAGAATATCTGTCCTGCCAGCGCGAATTGGGCGAGGTGTATCGCAGCGTCATGGGCAAGCACTTTCCCGCCATGACGCTGGTGCAAGTTGGCGCGCTCGTCGAAGACGCGGCCAAGCTCGAGATCGAGGCTACCGCGGTCGTGCCGAACTAAACGCGATCGATCGCGGCTGTGGCCGCCACGTCAGTGATAGAGGTCCAGTTAGGGGCGTTAATATTGATTGAAGACGTAGAGGTTTGGCATTGTTACCTTCGGCAGCGTCGTCGCATTCATTGTGTCGGTCGGCTTGATGATCTTCGCCTCCGAAAGGATATAAGCCACCACCGCATAAACGTCGTTGTCGCTGAGCGTACCCGGCGCGTTGAACGGCATGGCCCGCTTGACGTAATCGAACAGCGTTGTCGCATAAGGCCAATAACTCTCGACCGTCTTGATCGGCGTATCGCTCGCCAGCGTGCCGCGGCCGCCGAGAAGCCGATCGCCGCCGACGCCCTTGGCGGGATTGCCCTGGCCTTTGTCACCATGGCAGGCGGCGCAACTGTCGGCGAACACTTTCGCGCCGGCCGCCGCCGTGCCGCTGCCCGGCGGCAGCCCGGTACCATCGGCCGGGATGGCAGAATATTTCGCCAGTTCTTGCGGGCCGATCGGCGTGCCTAGTCCATAATGGTCTTGGTTCTGCGCCAAGGCCGGCGAAGCCGCCGCAGCCACCGAGACCGCAACCAATATGCCGGCCGCTTGCAGCATGTGCTTAGGCGTGAACATTGGCGACGCTCCCGGTTTCGTCGATCGCCCAGCTCTGGATCGCATTAAGGTGATAGATCGAGCCGAACGGCCCGTGCGATCCGCGGATGGCGATCAGTTGCTTGAGCGTCGGCTGAATGTAGCCGGTCTCGTCGGTGCAGCGGCTCTGCAGGATGGCGGCCTTGCCGTCCCACATCCACGGATAGCTGAAGCGGACGGTGCAGACCGACTCCGGCGTGACATTGAGCTGCGCCGGGCGCCAGCTCTGGCCGCCATCGACGGAGACGTCGACCGATTGCACGCGGCCGCGCCCGCTCCAGGCGAGCCCGCTGACGTTGTAGAAGCCGGGTCCCGGCAGCGTCATCTCGCCGGATGGGAAGGTGATCACCGACTTTGCTTCCATCTCCATGCTGAATTGCCGGGCTTTACCGTTCGCCAAGAGGTCGGTGTATTTGGACGTCTCTTCGCGGGTCATGAACGGCTTGTCACTGACCTCGAGCCGGCGCAGCCATTTGATATGCGTGTTACCTTCATAACCGGGCAGCAATAGCCGCAGCGGATAGCCTTGCTCGGGGCGGATGGCTTCGCCGTTCTGGCCGTAAACGAGCAGTGCGTCCTTGAGCATCTTCTCAATCGGGATACTGCGCGTCATGACTGCTGCGTCGGCGCCTTCCGCCAGTACCCAGCTCGAACCGTCCTTGAGGCCGACCTCGCGCGCGATGGTGGCAAACTGCACGCCGGTCCATTCCGAGGTGCTGAGCAGGCCATGCGTGCCTTGCACGGTTTTCAACGTCGGCTTGTTCCATTCAGTAAGACCGTTGCCCGAGCACTCAATGAAGTGTTTCCGGGTCACCGAAGGAAACCGCTTCAGATCCGCTATCGAGAATTTCTTCGCCGTACCGACCATGCCATGGACGACCAGCGAGTGATTGGCCGGATCGATGGTCGGTATGCCGCCGTGATGGCGTTCGAAGTGCAGGCCCGAGGCGGTGAGATTCCCGACCATCTTGTCGAGCGGCGTGAAGCTCCACGACGTATATTCGTTCGCGGTCGGAAAACGCGTGCGCACTTCGGTCTCGAATTGCGAGCGCGAACCGTAGCCGCCGTCGGCCGCGACCGCGCGGCCTAATTCCTTGGTCGGATCGGCGGGGGCGTCGAAATAGACCGCGCCGGGCGGTGCCTTCTGGGCGAGCGCGGCGGTCGAGCCGGCAAGGCTCGCCGCCGAACCGGTGGCAAACAAGAACCTGCGCCGGCTCGCGGGCGAACGCGGAAACATTCCATCCTTGCAGTCGCATTCTTGCGCTTCCCGCTGCGCGATCTGTCGCGTCTCGGCCGCGACCATTTCCGCGGCTATGCGCCGCGATTTCTCGTCATAGATGACTGAGGCCACGTTCCCCTCCCTGCTTATCCCGCTTCCGCCGATCGCGAGCTCGGCAGAAATATTTTCCGAAAGCTTAGCCGAAACGAGAAGGAAATCTCTGTCGTCCGGTCTATGGAGTAATTGACGCGGCCAATGGAGAATGCGACCGCTCGTCGCGCCGGTTTGTCATCTGCCCGTCGCGAATTCGGCTGGTATCGAAGCGGCCCTTGGCGCCGCTGCCGTCGATGGCTCTGACCCTACAATGCGAGTTTCGGTGGCAAAGCCCCACGCCGGATCGAACAGATGCACGTGATAGACCGGGCGCGTCCTCATGGGAGGCGGATACTCCCCTTTGCGCAGCGTCGTCGCGATGCACGGCACCACGCTTGCCGGGATGCCGCCGACATGACCGGCGGCCGCACGATGAACATGGCCGCTGAAAACCGCAACGACCCGCCCGGAGCGCTGCAAGGCATCGCGTAGCCGCGATATGCTTGCCGGTGTTTCGAAATGGAGCCGGTCCGGCCCGACAGTGACTTCAAACGGCGGATGGTGGGTGAAAACCACAATCGGCTTGGTCGTTTCGACATCGATCCGATCGATCAAATCTTTCACCTGTTCAAAGCGAAATTCACCCTTGCCGTTTCCCGGGCTGAGTGTGTCCAGCGCAATCAGCCTTACCCGAAAATCTTCAATCGCATAATCAATGAAGTCGGAACCCGGCGCGAGGTAACCGCGTGCGGAGAAGGCCGCGCGCAGGTTCGCTCTGTCATCCTTATTGCCGGCGAGGACATAGACCGGCGCGCGCGCCGCCGCGAGTATGGACGCGGCTTCCGCATACTCGTCTCGCCGTCCGTTATGGACGATATCGCCGGTATGAACGATTGCTTGGGGCGGCGGATCGAGCGCGTTTATGTCGGCAATCGTCAGCGCGAAGTCGCGCATTCTCTGGTTGGCATCGGGCGTATCGAGCGTCAGATGCGTGTCGGAGATCTGCGCGATTATCATGATGCGACCCTAAAGCGAAGTCGACTTTTCGGGATCATGCTCTGCCCGCCGATCGCAAGCTTGCATAATATTCTTTGAGAATCGCCACCACCTCCGGGCGGCTGAACTCCGGCGGTATGTCGGCATTGCTTGAGAGCATCTGTCGTTGCTGCGTGCCGGAGATCGAAATGTGATACTGCGGATCGTGCGGACAGGTTTTCGCCGTCGCCATGCCATAGCATTTACGGCAATAAAAGGTGACGTCGATTTTCAGCGGCTTGGTATGCAACGCGCCCGGCCATAGCTGATCGAAAACGTGTTGGGCATCGAACGGTCCATAGTAATCGCCGACACCGGCATGGTCGCGCCCGACGATAAGGTACGAGCAGCCGAAGTTCTGACGAATGAGAGCGTGAAGCAGCGCCTCGCGCGGCCCAGCATAGCGCATCTCGATCGGATACCCCGCCTGAATAACCGTTCCCGGTCGGAAATAATTGTCGATCATCGCCTGGATCGCCCGGGTGCGAACATCGGCCGGAATGTCGCCTGGTTTTAATTTTCCGAGCACCTGGTGAATAAAAACGCCGTCTGAAACCTCTACGGCAATCTTGACGAGGTGCTCATGGCTGCGGTGCATGGGATTTCGGGTTTGGAAGGCGGCGACATTCGACCAACCGCGCTCGAGAAACATCGCCCGCGCCTGCGCGGGCCGGATGTAGAGGTTCGGATATTTGGTTGGATATTCGCCTTCGCCCAGCACGAAGACCGGCCCGGCCAAGTTGACATCGCCCTGCTGCAGCACTTTCGCCACGCCGGGATGCTTCGGGTCGGCAGTACGATAAACGTGCTCGGCCTCACGCTTCTTGTCGATTGAATATTTCTCGCGAACCTCCATGACGGCGAGAATGTCACCGCTCTCCGCGTCGACGAGCGCGATCTCCTCTTCGACGTGAATGCTATTGGCAAGGTCGTTGTCGACGGAAAGCGTGATCGGAATCGGCCAGAACACGCCGGTAGTCAGTTTCATATCGAGGCATGAACCGCGCCAGTCGTCATGACCCATAAAACCGTCAAGCGGCGTATAGGCACCCATTGCCAGCATGAAGAGGTCGGAGACCGTGCGCGAATCGAGGGGAATCTTTCTGAGTTTTTCTGCCCGCTTGCGCTCCTCGGGCCGGTGCGCCTCCGGCAACAGCAAGGGTTTGACCTGCTCAGAATTGTGCGGCGGCACGAGTTGGGCCATTTCCGATTGCTTTCCGAGAGACGCACGAACCGACAGGCGCCCTAAAACAGTCGGTGATCAATCTACGATGTGATAGACCGGAGCCTTCTCCATCGCCCACTTGCCGGAATCACGGTCGTAGCGGGACAGGGTGAAGCAATGCCAATCGTTGTCGTCGAGCTTCGGATGGTCGGCCCGGTAGTAATAGCCCGGCCAGCGGGTTTCCGTCCGGAATAACGTGTGCTGCGTGACGCATTCCGACGCCAACACGCGATGGTGAAGCTCCCAGGCGCGCTGCAATTGGTGCAGGTCTTCGGCGCCCAAATGAGCGAGATCTTCCTTCAGCATTTGCAACAATTCGAGGCCGCGGGTGAGTAGCGGTTCGTTGGTCGTATAGTAGGCGCTGATGCCGCCGACATATTCGTCCATGATCTTTTCGAGGCGCTGCAGGCCGTGCAGCGGCAGCAGATAACTCGGCGACACGGTCCCGGCGACGATTTCATTGCGCCCGATCTGATAGTTTTCCAGCGGCTGGTAGATGAGCGTCTTGAGGTCTTCGCATTCCGCTTCGCTGACTTCGGGCCACTGTTTACCGGCCTCGTTGACGTATTTGACCGCGGCCTTGGCGGCGATCCGGCCTTCAGTGAAAGACCCCGATGAGAACTTGTGAGCGGTGCCGCCGATCGCATCGCCGGCGCCGAACAGGCCCTCGATGGTCATCATCCGGTTATAGCCCCACTGATAGTCCGCGGGTGCGTAGTCTTCCGGGCCGCTCGCCCAGGCACCCGAACACGTCGCGTGCGAGCCCATGACGTAGGGCTCCGACGTGGTCAGTTCGGGATTGATCTCCTTGGGATCGATATTTTGCGAAGCCCAGACCACGGCTTGCCCGATGGTCATGCCGAGGAAGTTCTCCCAGCCGACCGTCTCGTTGTGCGGGTCTTGGAACGCCTCTTTGGTGACCATGCGAATGGGACCCCGGCCGGCTTTGACCTCCTCGAGCAGCGCGTGGTTGCGCAAGCAGGTCGGCACCGGATGCCGATTAACGTAGTCGCCGACCAGCTTCTCGATAGAATCGCGCCAGAAGGCCTCATAATCCTGGCCGTAGGCATTTTGTGTGTAGGTCTTAAGGTGCAGGAAGTAGGCGCCGACCGGACCATAGCCGTCCTTAAATCGCGTGAGGACGATCCGGTTTTCCATCTGCGTCATCTTCGCGCCGGCCAGGATCGGCAAAGCGTAGGCCGAGGCGCTGCTCCATGGCGCATACCAAGTTCGCCCCATGCCTTCGCCGACGGCGCGAGGTTTGAAGATGTGCGATGCGCCGCCGGCCGCCACGATCACTGCCTTGGCGCGGAACACATAGAAATCGCCGGTGCGAACGTTGAAACCGACTGCGCCGGCGACCCGATTGGCCCGCTGTCTGTCCATCAGCAGGTGCGTCACCATGATCCGGTTGTAGACTTCGCTGGCGGCTTTGCGCGCGGCTTCGGCGACGATCGGCTTATAGCTCTCGCCGTGGATCATGATCTGCCATTTGCCTTCGCGCTGATATCTCCCAGTCTCGGGGTCGCGCATGATAGGCAGTCCCCATTCCTCAAACTTGTGCACCGTGGAGTCGACGTGGCGCGCGATGTCGTAGCCCAGATCCTCGCGAACGAGGCCCATCAGGTCATTGCGCGCGTAACGCACATGGTCTTCGGGCTGATTTTCGTTCCAGTGCATCCCCATGTAGCAGTTGATCGCATACAGGCCCTGCGCGACCGCACCGCTGCGTTCGATATTGGCCTTCTCGACGCACACGATCTTCAGATCACGGCCCCAATACCTTGACTCGTAAGTAGCGCCGCACCCGCCCATGCCGCCGCCGACGACGAGAATGTCGGCATCCACAAAGACGGTCTTGCGTCGGCCCATTACACCAGCCCTTGCTTGAAGCGATCCGGGGAGAGCGCCGGCAGCGCATCGACTTTGAGCGCCTCAGGTTCGTGCGCGAGCTGCTGGGATTTCATGGCGTCCGCGCTGGGCGGTGCATAGTCGCCCGGGGATTTGATCGAACCCCATGCCGTGGTTCTGATCGGGGAAACGAAATTCTTCTCGCGGCCATCGCGGAATTTTATTTTCCAAGAGATGGTCGCTTTGTCTTCTTCCCGGCGGACGCGAACGCTGTGGCCGAGCGGCGCGAAATCGGCATAGCCGCGGCAGTCGATCGCATGTTGCGGACAGGCCTTTACGCAGGAGTAGCACTCCCAACACATATTGGGCTCGATGTTAAAGGCGCGCCGGTAGGTGGTATCGATATGCATGATGTCGGACGGGCAGATATCGACACAATGTCCACAGCCGTCGCAACGCGTCATGTAAACGAAGGTCGGCATGGTGTGTCCTTATCTCCTGTATGCGAGTCGATGCGAGGGCTCAGTAGTGCCGGGCATGCGTGAGGCCGCCACCGTATTTTCTTGGTGCATCGGCCGGAGGCGGCAGATTGCTCATTGTGCCATTTGCTTCGGCTACTCTTTTTTCCAGGGCGGCAGCAGGCTTGAAGAACATGTGAGAGAATTTGGACCACGGGATGGATCCAAATAGTACGGTCGAGGCGAGGACATACAGACCGAGGAACACATAGCCCCAGGCCGTGTTGCCTGTCGTCTGCAGGAACGCCCACAGCAAGCCAAAGGTGACGCTCAAGACGAGCGCAACGACAAACAGATCGGCACGAACAAAACGAAACGGCGAATTACCCTCTGCGACAACGTCGACCCTGATGAAAAACCAGAACCAATAGCCACCGAGGCAAACCAGGAGAGCCCCGACGTACCACAGTGCTGCAAGACTAACGGGCGTGGGCGTGGCAGGCGTTGGATAGACGAACACCATGATGACGGTGGTGACGACGTAAATCACGAAACCATACATCGTGAGCAGATGGGCTAATCTGCGCCGCATGTTGCAGAACTCGCCCGACGCCATCACGTCAATCACGACGGTTTGAATTGCTAACGAAGCCATCTCGCCGCTGCCGACGTGTCGCTTCGCTTTGCTCTTGAAAGTTCGCCAGTTGTTAAAAAAGTACCTTGCGCTTTTTTTATGAACGACGTCGAAGAGCGTGCCTGCCGCCACGAGGACAGCCATCACGATGACATATGTCTGCATCATCGCCGGTGGTACGGATGCCGAGAGCTCGGCAAAGGGGTTGCTCAACATAGCAGGCTGCCTCAGAGCTCGATTGGAAGGATTTTCGAAGGCGACATCGCCCGGTCCATCGGGCCAAGTCCTCCTAGCAACGTCCTCCTAGCAAAGTCCTCGTAGCAAAGCCCCCCGTCCAGTTGAAGACAATACTTTCCGGTCAATATATTCATAAACGCGACCCATTGATTGAACGTGGCAGTGCAGGTTCTCACAGCGCTTGCCGGCAAAACTCCTGCCGACCCGCCGTCGTCGAACATCGCAAGCTTTGTCTTTTTCTACTCCCCGGTCAGGTCGCGGCGGCGGCCTTCCAATGCCGCAGCGTAACGGCGCAGCACGTAAGCTTCGGTGAGGAGTCCGACCAAGCGACGATCGAGGAAAGAATCTACGACGACCAGAGCCTCCGCCTCGGCGCGGTCAAAGGCCAGCACCGCCTCCTTGACCGCCATTTCGGGCAGCAGCATTTCGTCGGGAAAGTGGAGGAGATCCTTGACAGCCTTCTCCGGTGCGACTTCCGCGGTATGGGCCTCCGCGACCAAGACAAGTCCGACGTAACGGTCGAGGTCATCGACCGCCACCACATAGGCTGTGGAGCCGAGCGGAAAGGTCTCGCGGAACTTGGCAATGGGCGTCGTCGCCTTGGTTGTCTCAACGTCTTGGCGCATCATCTTCTCGACGGTGAGATCGCGCATCCAGCCGATATCGGCCGCGCTGCGGATCGTTTCGCCGCGCAGATGGAAACGCCAGGTTGCGAACGAATAGCCGAAACCTTCGCGCGTGACCTGCGCCGCGATGATCACCGCAATCAACACAGCAGTGGTCAGCCACAGGTCACCGGTCGTTTCCAGCGCAATGAAGGTCATGGTCAGCGGCCCGCCGATGACGGACGCCGACAAGGCGCTCATGCCGATCACCGACGAGGCGTTGGTATCGAAATCCATGGTCGGCCAGGTCATGGTGATTGCTTCAGCCAGCAGATGCCCGCCGAGCGCGCCAATCAGAAGTGAGGAGAAAAACAAGCCGCCGCGGAATCCGGAGCCGAGCGAGGCAATCGAGGCAGCGATCTTGAGAAGAAACACAATCGCCACGGTGCGAACCGACAGATCGAGCGTACCGATGATCCGCAACGCACCATGGCCGGACGACATCACCTGCGGGGACACTAAGGCCATGAGCCCGACCATTAGGCCCCCGGCCATGGTCCGCAGCACGGGCCGCAGCCGCATGCGCACGAACAGGGTTTCGCATAAAGCCACCCCGCGCATAAGTATGATTCCCAGAATCGCCGAGAGCAGTCCGAGAATCGCGGCAAGCACGAGATCGTGGGCGACGAGAACGGTTTTATCGGGGGCAACGACGCCGAGGTCGACAGGCTCGACCGATCGCGCTACCAGATAGCCAATCAGCGCCGAAATCCCGACCGGCGCCAGACTTGCAGGCGCATAGCTGCCGATGATCAATTCGAAGCCATAAAACGCGCCGGCCAGCGGCGCGCCGAAAGCACCGGCAATGCCGGCGGCGGCCCCGCAACCGACCAGGATGCGAAGATCGCCGCGGCGCAGCCGAAACGCCATGCCGATCCGCGAGGCGATGCCGCTGGCGAATTGCGTATAGCCGGCTTCAAGACCGACCGAGGCCCCGACCCCGCTCGACCAAATTGTCTGTGCGGCGACGATGACGCTGCCCAACAGCGACATGCGGCCGCCGTGTAGCGCATTTGCTTCGATCGGGTCGATTTCCCTTTCCGGACGCCAGCGCTGGAGAATTTCGCTGCCAACGCCGAACAACAGGCCGCCAAGCACCGGAACCGAAATCGCCAACAGCGGATCGAGGGTAAACCGCGCCGACAGACGTTCGCCGGGCTCGAGCCGAAACAGCCACTCGTGCAAAAGGTCGACGCAGGTGCCCATCGCCGCGACGACCAGCCCGCCCAGCACGCCGACCAGCACCGCGAGCAGGATGAGACTCGATTCTCGGGCTCTTACGACCGCTCGCAGCCGTCGCGGGATCTCCAACGGATTCCCGACCCTGGCGATCAGCGCGATCACTGCGCACCGTGCGCTTGATGAGAGCCCCTGGCGAGTGCGTAATTGAGCTTCATTGGTTGTCGCATCACTAACTAATGACCCGCTGCAGCTGTGCCTTCAAATCGGCGCGTCCGGTGGCGTAAAAGCGCCCTGCGAAAGCATCAGACCCCGTTTCGTTCGTTGCAGGCGCGGCTGCACACCGATGCAGCCTTAGGCTGTCTTCAACTGGCGGGATTCAAGCTCTTCCAGCTTGCGGTCCCATTTCATGTCGGTCGCGAATGCCTTGCACTCTTCTGGAGTCATGAAGACGGTTTCTTTTTCGGCTGGATAGGCGCGGTTCACAACGTCCTTCATGTAGCGCGAAATGACGTCTTCCATGATCGGGATGAGATCGGTGTAGATCCGCGAATGGCGCGGAACGTGCTCCTCCCACAGATGGAACAAGTCGGACGAGATGATGTGCACGCCGTGCGCGCAATTGCCGGCGCCTAGACTGATCACCGGCACCGGCAGCGTCTGCGCCAGATATTCGGCCACCTCCGAAGTCGTAACTTCGCACAGAATCGAGAAGCAGCCCGCATCGACCATCGCTTTGGCGTCCTCGACCAATTCCTTGGCTCGCCCCGCGGTCTTACCTTGCGCGATAAATCCGCCGAGCTGCGGCATACGCATCGGCGTAATGCCGATGTGGCCTTGAACGGGAATACCGGCCCGCACGATCGCTTCGATGTTTTTCGCGTGATACTTGTTGCCTTCGCATTTCATCACTTCGGCATTGGCCTCGTGCACGAAGCGCCCGGCATTCGCCACCGCCTGTTCCGGCGAGACGTGAAAGCTCCAATACGGCATGTCGACCATGCGCAACCCGTATTTCGAGCCGCGGTCGATTGCCTTGGCCATCATCATGACCTCATCGAAGCTGACCGTCACCGTGCTCTGATGGCCGAACAGGATCATGCCTCCGGTGTCGGAGACACAAAGGATGTCCATGCCGAGCCGATCGGAGATCACAGCGGTGCGATAGTCATAGGCAGCAAGTTGGGTGATCGGCTCACCTCTCTTCATTTTGGCATTCAAGGTATTAATAGTGATTTTCCTACGCGCCGGGGCGTCCGCCATGACTAATCCCTTCGTTGACAAAGAATGAACAGACCAAGAGCAAGACCGGTAACGGAATGAACCGTTTAGCCGTTCTTGCTTGTGCATTGCATGGGGCGCTCTGTACCACGGACAGTCAAATACGCGCCAGCTATCTTATGTTTGCTTACGGCTATGACCCCGCACATCGGGACGCGAACCGCTCACGTCGGCCCGACGTCGACATCCGAGGCGTGACGCCAAGGCAGCCGCGGGCGGCGCTTGGCCGTGTCGTAATAGGGCAGGGGCGTTTGCCGGATGTTGCGAAATATTCCGGTTGGGTCACGTAGTGACGCGCCTGGTCCGGCTCCAGCGCCATCTTCAGCTTCATGGACGGCAAACACGTAACCCAGACCAAGAATGCCGCCGGCCACAATGCTTTCGCAGGCCGAGGTCACCGCGATTTCTCCGGGCATTGACGGTCGCTCGCACGGCCCCCGGGGCTGCCACGGCCCAGCGAGCCGATCGGCATCGGCCACAAAGGAGACGAGTGTGATCTTGGGGAGAGGTTGGTGGGCCGCCTCATAAAACTTGCCCAGTCCCGCTTCGGCGGGTGTGACCGGCAAGCGGAATTCATTGCTGAACAGCACAAAGCCGG
>CATPBC010000226.1 GCA_955652195.1 uncultured Xanthobacteraceae bacterium
GGCATCTCGGTGGGCAGACGAGGGGCCTTCGCTGAGCCTCGCACACGCCGCCAAAACCGACCGATGGATATTCGTCAGGTGCGGCGCCGTTGGACTGCTGGTGCTGGTGTTGCTCCAGATTTATCTGGGCGCTTTAGTCGCTGGGCTGCGCGCCGGATACGCCTACAACACCTGGCCGCTCATCGACGGCGCTCTGGTGCCGCAGGGTGCGCGGCTGTTCTTCGACGTGCCGTTCTGGCGCAATTTTTTTGAAAACCCATTGACGGTGCAATTTGATCACCGGATTCTAGGCTATGCGATCTGGTTGCTCGCACTATTTCATCTGTTCAATGTGGCAAGGGTGACGAAAGTAGGCCCCTTACTCACTGGCGTGGTATTTCTTGCAATGGCGGTGACAGTGCAGGCGGCGCTCGGCATCTGGACTCTGCTGGCCGTTGTGCCGCTGCCGCTGGCAATGATGCATCAGGCGATGGCTATGGTGACACTGACATTCGCGGTCATTCACGCAGCGCGGGTGACGGTGCGAGACCCCATGCCGCTGCGTATGCTAGCGTCCGCGCCGTAGAGCGGCGTCGGCCGAATTAAGCTGCGGCCAATGCCTGGTCGAGATCGGCGATAAGGTCGTCTTTGTCCTCGATGCCGATCGACAACCTCACGACGTCGGGCCCGGCGCCGGCCTGGACCTTTTGCGCGTCCGTCAGCTGACGGTGCGTTGTCGAGGCCGGATGGATAATCAAGGAGCGGGTATCGCCGATATTGGCCAAGTGCGAGAATAACTGGACATTGGTGACCAAATTGACGCCAGCGTCATAACCAGCCTTCAGGCCGAAAGTGAAAACGGCGCCGGCGCCGAGCGGACAGTACTTTTTGGCGAGGTTGTGATAGCGGTCGCCCGGCAGTCCCGGATAGCTGACCCAGGCGACTTTGGGATGCGCCGCAATCCATTCAGCGACCGCTTGTGTATTCTCGCAGTGCTTCTGCATGCGCAAAGGCAGGGTCTCGATGCCGGTCAGAATGAGAAAGGCATTGAATGGCGCGATGGCGGGTCCAATGTCGCGCAAGGCCAGCATTCGGCAAGCCATCGCAAAACCGAAATTGCCGAACGTTTCGTGCATCACCACGCCGTGATATTCGGGGCGCGGCTCGCACAGCATCGGATAGCGCCGTTCACGCGACCAGTTGAACGTACCGCCATCGACGATCATACCGCCCATCGAATTGCCGTGCCCGCCGAGAAATTTCGTCAGCGAATGCACAACGATGTCGGCGCCGTGGTCGATCGGTTTGCAAAGATAGGGCGTGGCCAGCGTGTTATCGACGATATAGGGCACTCCGGCGCGACGTGCGATCTGTGCCACCGCCGCCATGTCGGTAATCACGCCGCCAGGATTGGCGATCGATTCCGTAAAGATCGCCTTGGTCTTCGGACTGATCGCTTTTTCGAAGGACGAAATGTCGTCAGGATCGGCCCATACCACGTTCCAATTGAAATTTTTGAATGCATGGTTGAACTGATTGATTGAGCCGCCATAGAGTTTCTTCGAGGCAACGAACTCATCGCCCGGCTGCAGCAAGCAATGGAAAATCAAGACTTGTGCGGCGTGGCCCGACGCCGTCGCCAGCCCTGCTGTGCCGCCTTCGAGCGCCGCGACGCGCTCCTCGAGCACTGCGGTGGTGGGATTGCCAATCCGCGTATAAATGTTGCCGAAGGTTTGTAGTCCGAAGAGCGAGGCGGCGTGGTCGACGCTCTCAAATACATAAGAGGTCGTCTGATAGATCGGGGTGGCGCGAGCGCCGGTCGTTGGATCGGGCTGCGCGCCGGCGTGAACGGCAAGCGTGGCAAAGCCCGGGATACGTTCGTTCATCGTGTCTTCCTTTAGCCCGATCCTGATTGGAATTAGTGAAGATGGACCGGGCCGGTTTATAGGACCGGTCTACGCCGTCAAGGCGCGGCGATTGGCTTGTGTTAATGGGCTTGCGTTAACGGCCTTAGAGCAGGAAGCACAGCTCCCTCAGCGCTAAGGGCTCCCGCCGCAAACTCGCATTCGTAATGACTTATCGTCGCTTTATTGATCGCTTTCCTGGCGCTGCACCCGGTCGGCCGCTGCGGTCGCGCCGCCAGGGGCGCTGCTGCGATTAAGCGACATGCGTTGCAGGCCGCCGATTGGCGGCCTCTTTGCGCTCAGCGTGCGGGTGTTGACACCGATCCATGCAATTTCCGACGACAGGCGACCATACTCAATTTTTGGGCAGCGATTCATGACCACCTTCATTCCGTTCGCTTCGGCGAGCGCCGCCGCTTCATCGTTGCGCACACCCAGCTGCATCCAAATCACCTGCGGGTGCGGTTTGAGCAATAAAGCTTCTTGCACGATCGCCAGTGCATGTTTGGAAGCACGAAAAATGTCGACCATATCGATCGGCTCAGGAATGTCGCTTAATCGGGCGTAGATTTTCTGCCCAAGCATCGTTTCTCCGGCATGGCCGGGGTTGACTGGAATCATGCGGTAGCCGCGTTCGAGCAGATATTTGAACGCGAAATAGCTTGGCCGATTGTCCCTCTCCGAAGCGCCGACCATCGCGATCGTCTTCACGGTATTGAGAATGCCGCGAATATAGCCGTCCGAATAAGCATCGTGGTTCATCGTCAGCGCTCGGTCTTTTTCAGCGGTCTTTATTTAACGGTCCTGCCATTTCGCGTCGCGTTTTTCGATGAAGGCGCTGATACCTTCCTCGGCATCGCGCGCCAGCATGTTCTCGACCATCACTTGGGAGGCATAGTCGTAAGCCTCGGCCAGCGGCATTTCAGCCTGCCGGTAGAACGCTTCCTTGCCGATCTTGACGGTGAGTGTCGATTTACCGGCGATCTTCGCTGCGAGCTTGAGTGCCGCCGCGCGCTCCTCGCCGGCCGGTACGACCTCATTGACCAAACCGATGCGCGCCGCCTCCTCGGCGGAGATCAAATCGCCGGTCAGCAGCATCTGCATCGCGTGTTTACGCGAGACGTTGCGGGAAAGCGCGACCATCGGCGTCGAACAGAATAAGCCGATATTGACCCCTGGCGTTGCGAACCTCGCCGCGTGCGACGCGATCGCTAAATCGCAACTAGCGACGAGCTGACATCCGGCCGCCGTCGCGGTCGCATGAACGGCAGCGATCACTGGCTGCGGCAGCGTCACGATTTGCTGCATGACCCGACTGCACAGGCTCATGACGTGCTTGAAATAGGCGCGGCCATGGTCCTCGTCCGAGCGATGCGCGTTGAGCTCCTTGAGGTCGTGTCCGGCCGAGAAGGCGGCGCCGTTGGCGGCGATCACCACCGCGCGCACCGTTTGGTCGTGGGCAACGGCCGAAAGCGCGTCGCCAAGCGCTTCCAACAGGGCCTCGGATAGACTGTTGCGGGCTTGCGGGCGGTTCAGCGTTAGAATGGCGATGCCACCCTTGTCCTCGCGAAGAAGAATGAGCGACGAGGGGGCGGAGCTTGCGGCGGCAGCAGCACGGGCGCTCATGGTTTAGCTCTTGGCTATCAAAAACTCTTGCGGATTTTGCGATCAGCCGGCGGCATTGTATCGAACTAGATGGGGGCATGCAGCCATGGTGGACTACGGAAAAATGGCCGATTCCGGAAAAGCTGACGCAATGTCAACCGACGCGATAGAGATGGCGGCTCCTGCGATAACGCGCAAGGAGCTTCTCGACCGGCTCCGTGTCGAATTCCCAGAGGCGTCGCATGCTGTGGGAGATTACGAAATCGAGGAGCTATGGCGCGGTGGCTGCCGGTTACGGCAGCGTTACGACAAACGCGCTTTGCGACCCGGCGGAACGCATGCCGGCGCGACGATGATGGCGCTCGGCGATTTTGCGACCTATATCGCGGTGCTGTCGGCGATCGGTTGGGTGCCGCTCGCAGTCACCACCAATCTAACGATCAATTTCCTGAAGAAACCGCCGGCACGCGACCTTCTGGCGCAAGCGCGCTTGCTCAAGCTCGGCAGACAGCTTGCGGTGGGCGAAGTCGCCATCCGGGCCGACGGCGATGACGAACTTGTCGCTCACGTGACCTCGACTTATTCGATCCCGCCCGGCTCACCGGTAAAATAATACCACTGGCGCAAGGTCCTGAGAAGCAATCGGATTATTGGCACGGTTGACGCCACGTGCCAGCTCGGCTTAAAAGCCACTCGCCGCTGCGAACACGCGCGTCTCTGGATGGATACAACCATGACAACCTATTCGGCAAAGCCTGCCGAGGTCGAAAAGAAGTGGGTGATGATCGATGCCGACGGTCTCATCGTCGGCAGATTAGCCTCGCTGGTCGCTCTACGGCTGCGCGGCAAGCACAAGCCCACTTTTACGCCGCACGTCGACTGCGGCGACAATGTCATTGTGATCAATGCGTCGAAGGTGGTGCTCACCGGGCGCAAGGTGCAGCAGAAAATCTATTACAAGCACACCGGTTATATCGGCGGGATCAAGGAGCGCACGGCCCAGTCAATTCTGACCGGCCGCTTTCCCGAGCGGATTGTCGAGAAGGCCGTCGAGCGCATGTTGCCGCGCGGTCCGCTCGGCCGCCGCCAGCTCGGCAACCTGCGGGTCTATCCCAACGCCGAGCATCCGCACCAGGCGCAGCAGCCGGAAACACTCGATATCGCCGCGATGAATCGCAAGAATAAGAGGACTGCTTAATGGCCGAGACGATACAGACGCTCGAAGAGCTGTCTTCGCTCAAGCCCGCCGCGGCGCCACAGCCGCCCCAATACGTTCAGAAGCTCGACAAGCAGGGCCGCGCCTATGCCACCGGCAAACGCAAGGACGCGGTAGCGCGGGTCTGGATCAAGACGGGCGGCGGCAAGATCGTCATCAACGATCGGCCGGTGGAAAGCTATTTTGCTCGCCCGGTTCTGCGCATGATGATTCAGCAGCCGCTCGTTGCATCAAATCGTCAGGGTCAATACGACGTTGTATGCACCGTATCCGGCGGTGGCCTGTCCGGTCAGGCCGGGGCCGTGCGCCATGGTCTCTCCAAAGCACTTTTGCGGTATGAGCCAGACTTGCGCCCCGTGCTCAAGCGCGGCGGCTTCCTTACCCGCGATCCACGCGTCGTCGAGCGCAAGAAATACGGCCGCGCCAAAGCGCGCCGCAGCTTCCAATTCTCGAAGCGCTAAGCGAGGAAGCGTTCCGCCGCGTCGCTCGAGCGGCGGCCGAACAGGTCCGGCTTCGCAATGCCAGAGAAGCCGCAGCGCTAGAAAACGCCCGCTAGAAAAAAGCCAGGGTGCGGATCTCGATGCTTTCGCGCGGCCGCGCATGCGGCGGCGTGGTCGGATCCTCGAATGCGGTGTGCGCGGTCCAGCGCGCACGGCCGTCTTTCATCGAATCGAATACCTTGAATACGTAGGCCTCTTCGCGCCGCATCCGCGGGAACCAATACCACTTGTGTGCTGGATTGTATTTGATCGCATAGGTCTGACCGATGCGCCCGGGTGCGCGCCGCTCTGACACAATCATATCCTGCGGCGAAAGCGTTTGCGCATCTGCCATGGCAAGCGGATAAGTCTCCACCGGGTGGCGGATCGGCCGCCAAACCTGGATGATCGCGAAGCGCCGCTGCAACAATTCTTCGGCTTCGTCGGGCAAGATGTCGCGCACCCGCTGCGGGGCCGACCATTCCGTATAATCGTTGTGAACGCGGCGCACGACTTCTCGGATTCCCTTTGACTCGCGCAGTTCGTCATCGGCGGTGCGTAGCGTGTGGTCGAACACGACGACCCGCTTGGCGCCGCTTTCGGCTTTGATTAGCGCCTCCATCTCCGGATAGTAGACCCCTCGGATTTCATCCTCGTCGTAGAACTCCCTAACTTTGGTGTCGTGGCGCACGAAGCGAAAGCCGTGGCGCTCCAACTGAAAGTCCTCCGTGTGCGGGCGGCCGTTGTGAATGGTTACACGGCGCGGATCGGGCTTGCCGCCGGAGCGCGTGTCGCTGCCGCCGGGACCGGCGACGATGGTGAAGACCTTGCTGCCGTCGTCGATGATATAGTTCAGCGTTGCTTCGAGATGGTCCGGCGCGACGTCGAAATCGGCGGTCTGCGTTGCGGCTTGCGGCATGGCGCGCTCCTTATCGTCCGCTTAATTTAGGCATCCGGAATGCGCAAGTGAAGCACGACGGCAGCGGCCCGACTGGAGAAAAATTCATGCCTGCTCTGCTGGGCTAACGGCGGGTATCGCAACCGATTATTCTGTTTGAGCAAAGAAAAAGGGCGCCAGATGGCGCCCTTTAAGTTTCCATCGCTATGACGATGCAGGAAGGATACTCATCGCGACACTTACGCCGAGTAATACATCTCGAACTCGACTGGATGCGGCGTGTGCTCGAAGCGAATGATCTCGATCATCTTCAGCTCGATATAGCTGTCGATGAAATCGTCATCGAAGACGCCGCCCGCTTTGAGGAAATCACGGTCCTTGTCCAAATTGCCGAGCGCTTCGCGCAGGCTGCCGCACACCGTCGGGATCTTTTTCAGTTCTTTCGGCGGCAGATCGTAAAGATCCTTGTCGGTCGGCTCGCCGGGATTGAGCTTGTTCTTGATGCCGTCGAGCCCAGCCAACAGCATCGCGGCAAAGCCGAGATAAGGATTGCAAAGCGGATCGGGATAGCGCACTTCGACGCGCTTTCCTTTCGGCGACGACGCCAGCGGAATGCGGCATGAGGCCGAGCGGTTGCGCACCGAATAGGCCAGCAGCACCGGCGCCTCGAATCCGGGAACGAGCCTCTTGTAGGAGTTCGTCGTCGGGTTGGTGAAAGCGTTGATGGCGCGGGCGTGCTTCAAGATGCCGGCGATGTATTGCAGGCACATATCGGAAAGGTCGGCATATTTATTGCCGGCGAACAGTGCCTTGTCGCCTTTCCAGATCGATTGGTGGCAGTGCATGCCCGAACCGTTGTCGCCGTAGATCGGCTTCGGCATGAAAGTAGCCGTCTTGCCATAGACCTGCGCCACTTGCTGGATGCAGTATTTATAGATCTGCATCCGGTCGGCCATCTGAACCATCGGCGCGAATTTCATGCCGAGCTCGTGCTGCGCCGAGCCGACTTCGTGGTGGTGTTTCTCGACCTTCACTCCCATCCGCGCCATGGCGGCGAGCATTTCCGAGCGCATGTCCTGCGCCGTATCGAGCGGCGGCACTGGGAAATAGCCTTTCTTGAAACCGATGTGATGGCCGAGATTGCCGCCTTCGTATTCGGTGTCGGAATTGGTCGGAAACTCGACGGAGTCGACGCGATACCCGACGTTGTAGGGCGTAGCGGAAAACTTCACGTCATCGAAGATGAAGAATTCGGCTTCCGGTCCAAAGAATACGGTGTCGCCGATACCCATGGATTTAACCAGACTGGCCGCTTTCTTGCAGATCGAGCGCGGATCGCGGTTGTAAGGCTCTCCGGTCAGCGGTTCGAGTGTGTCGCAAATCAGGACGAGCGTCGTCTCGGCAAAGAATGGGTCGATGCAGGCGCTTTCCGGATCGGGCATCAGTTGCATGTCCGACTCGTGGATCGCCTTCCAGCCGGCGATCGAGGAGCCGTCGAACA
>CATPBC010000227.1 GCA_955652195.1 uncultured Xanthobacteraceae bacterium
ACAGGCGGCGCCGCCCACCATCGATAGGCGCCAACGGCCGGCAAGATCGACCGGAGGGGGCTGCGGCGGCGGAGGGGGCGCCGACTGCGGCGGCGGGGAGGCTTCGACTTGCTCGCTGGGCATGGTGGAAAAGCGCGATGTACTGGTGCAGGCGCCAGCCGCTACAAGGGTCAGTATCAAAACGGCAGCTGTCGCACTGCACCCATCCGGCCTGCGGCACTTGGACTTCATCATCATGCAAAGCGATGAGAGCTCTAATTGGAACCGGAGCAAAGGGCCATTAAGCGCTTGGTGCAAGCTCTTCGCCACCAGCAAATCAACCGCGATCAATGGCGGCGTAGATGAAGATGAAGGCGATATAAAAGACAACCAGTAAGCCTATCGTCGCCAACACTCCTGACACTGCGGCACTCAATTTGGCACCGATTGCGAAAACCGTTTGCCACCATGCCTGTCGCGGATATTTTGATGCGCTGCGCCAGATGGCGATCGAGACTAATGGAATGACTACGCTCGACAGCGTGAACAGCACCAACAAAAATCCCCCGATAGTTGGCTCCTGAATGCCGCATCCCACCGCGGTGCATGTGCCGCTCACATCCCAAAGGACGGCGAGCGGTGTTCCTATAAGCCAGAAGGCGCACCAAAGAGGGACCTGGCCGGTAGCTAATCTGGCAAGGAATTTCATGTCGTTAACTTAGCAATCCCAACGCTTGTCGTCGCGGAGGCTGGCTCGAACTTTGTCACGAACTGACGGGCCACAATTTCACCCAGTATTGGTGCCATGGCTCTGGTACTATTCGCTGCTATTATCGGCCGGGCAGGTTCGGGGAAATTGGGTTTCGGGCAAAATTTCAAAATTTCTCGATTTGGTCGGACTAAAGCGAACTAACGGGGGACACGCTCCTCGCAGCATACCCACAATCCCTAGGTTCCGCTGCCTGGGAGTTCATCCATCACACAAAGCAAGCATATGATTCAAGGTAAGCAAATCACCGCGGTTTTGGCAGGCGTCCTGATCGCAATGTGCCTAGTCACGACCGCCAAAGCCCAACAGCCGAACGCCGATCACGCGCGCGGACGCGCCTATCTGTTCTATGGGCTGATCGCCGCGATTGATTGGGGCATGGATGAGCTGGCGGCGCGCATCAACCGCAGCGGCGTCGCCGCCAGTACCAACTCCCACATGAGCTGGCGCGCTGTCGCCGATCAAGCCATCAGCGATTACCGCCGCGACCCCAAGCCGATCGCGGTCGTCGGCCATTCCATTGGCGGCGATTCCGCCATTCAGTTCGCTCAAGCGCTAGGCTCCGCGCGGGTTCCGGTGAGTCTGCTCATCACCTACGATCCCAACCGTGGGGCCGGCAGCGTGCCGGCCAATGTCCATCGGTATATCAATCTCTATCAGTCATCGAATATTCTGGGTGGTGGCGATCTCGCTCCGGGCCCTGGCTTTCATGGGCACTACGCGAGCTACAATCTCAAAGACCGCAGCGAAATCATCCACGTCAATCTGGACAAGTTCAGCCGCATTCAGGAGCTGCTGGCTGCCAAAGTGAGGTCGATGGGTGCAGGCGGGGAGGGTGAAGCTGTCCCGCTGCGCATCGTCTTTGCCGCTAGCGGGCCGATCGAGCTTTGGGACTCCGGCGTCGCAGTCTCGGCTCATGCTGGCGACACCTTGCAATTGCTCGCAGCGACTTACCATGTGCCGGTTTGGGCGCTGGCGCAGCTCAACAAGAAATCGGAGGGGGCGGCATTGAGCGAAGGCGAGCGCATCGTAGTCCCGCGCTATCTCGGTCAGCGGCTGGCGAGACCCGCAGCAACTGACGCGCAGAACCCCGCGTCGAGCGATGCGGCGCCCGAACACTGAACTCTTTATCTGGCTGCAGAGAAACTCTCGTCATCGCATCGTCGGAATGACGAACTCGGCGCCCTCCTTGGTGCCGGACGGCCAGCGCGCGGTCACTGTCTTGGTCTTGGTATAGAACCGCACGGCGTCCGGCCCGTGCTGGTTGAGGTCGCCGAAGCCCGACCGCTTCCAGCCGCCGAATGTGTAATAGGACAGCGGTACTGGGATCGCGAAATTGATCCCGACCATGCCGACCTGAACGCGGTTCGTGAAATCGCGCGCAGTGTCGCCGTCGCGCGTGAAAATGGCGACGCCGTTGCCGTATTCGTGTTCGGAAGGCAGCCGCAGCGCTTCTTCATAGTCTTTGGCGCGCACGACTGAAAGCACCGGTCCGAAAATCTCTTCTTTGTAAATGCGCATGTGCGGCTGGACTTCATCAAACAGACAGCCGCCGATGAAATTGCCGTTCTCGTAGCCCTGCAGCTTGAAATTACGGCCATCGACCACGAGCTTGGCGCCCTCTTTGATGCCGTCCTCAATGTAACCCTTCACCTTGTTGAGGAGTTCGCGGGTGACCATGGGCCCGTAGTCGACCCCAGCGTCGTCGGCGGGTCCGATCTTTAGTCCCTCGACGCGCGGAATAAGTTTTTGCAATAGCGTGTCGGCGGTCTTCTTGCCGACCGGCACGGCGACCGAGACCGCCATGCAGCGCTCGCCGGCGGAACCGTAGCCGGCGCCGATCAGCGCGTCGACTGCCTGGTCCATGTCGGCATCGGGCATCACGATCATGTGGTTCTTGGCGCCGCCGAAGCACTGCACGCGTTTGCCGCGCGCGGTGCCAGTTGCATAGATGTATTCGGCGATTGCGGATGAGCCGACAAACCCGATCGCCTTGACGCGGGGATCGGTCAGCAGTGCGTCAACCGCTTCCTTGTCGCCGTTGACGACGTTGAGCACGCCCTCCGGCAACCCAGCCTTTAGGAACAGTTCGGCGATGCGCAGCGGCACCGAAGGATCCCGCTCCGACGGCTTGAGGATGAATGTGTTGCCGCAAGCGATCGCCGGGGCGCATTTCCACAACGGAATCATCGCCGGGAAATTGAACGGCGTGATGCCAGCGACCACGCCGAGCGGCTGACGCATGGAAAAGAGATCGATGCCGGGGCCGGCGCCGTCGCTGAATTCGCCCTTCAGCAGATGCGGAATGCCGCAGGCGAACTCCACGACTTCCAGACCGCGCTGGATGTCGCCCCGCGAATCGGCGACCGTTTTGCCGTGCTCGGAGGAGAGCAGGCGCGCGAAATCGTCGAATTCGCGCTGGATGAGCTCCAGGAATTTGAACATCACGCGGGCACGGCGCTGCGGATTGGTGGCGGCCCAGACGGGGAAGGCGGCCTCTGCATTGGCGATCGCCTTGTCGACGTCGGATTTGTCGGCCAACGCGACCTTGGCCTGCACCTCGCCGGTATTGGGGTTGAAGACATCGCCGAACCGGCCTGATGACCCTTTCACTTCCTTGCCGCCGATGAAATGACCGATCTCGCGCATCATCTTGTCTCCCTGGGCCAAAGCGCCGCTATAACCGCCCCAATGGCCGCTATCTTGGGCCGCTATCTTGCTGTTTTTTTAGCCACCGGTCACGACGTGCGGTCCGAAAACCCGCGCTGCCGCCGGCCGGCCTCGCGTCTTTTTAGCCGTTTCCTAGCGCCGTACTAGCCATCGCGTCGCGGCCTTTTGGCTGCTGGCCGCTTCGTGGTCTCCCTCCTATCTCCCGATGCGCAATGCAGCCCGGCGGATAACTGGCGATTGATCACATTCCTCGGCCATGACATCGCGGTCCGATGGGTGTATAGGCCCGCTGCCCCTTGGGCAGCCGCAGACCCGGAGCAGGGACGAGAACGTCCTGTTCATAATCCATGACCGATAGCCTGGGCGCTTCCGCACCCGGAAGCGAAATGCCGGCGAACGGCGCCCGCGATGCACGAACGCATGTCGGGCTCTGGGGCCTGACGGTTGGCAGCATTGGGGTGGTTTACGGCGACATCGGCACGAGCCCGCTTTATGCGGTGCGGGTTGCGCTCGAAGCGGCAAGCGGGCCGAGCCACGGCGACGTCACCCGTGCCATGGTGATCGGCGTGCTGTCGCTGATCATTTGGGCGCTGATCGTCGTCGTGACATTGAAATACGTCGTGATCCTGTTGCGCGCCGACAACAACGGCGAGGGTGGCACGCTGACGCTCATGGCGTTGGCCTCGCGCGCTGTGGGTCGCGTCGGCAGAGCCACCGGCATCGTGGCGCTGCTCGGCATTGCCAGCGCCGGGCTGTTTTATGGTGACGCTGTTATTACGCCGGCCTTGTCGGTGCTCTCGGCGGTCGAAGGTATCGATATCGCGACACCGGCATTTCACGAATATGTGGTGCCGCTCACGGTAGTGATCTTGATCGCGCTGTTTGCCGCGCAGTCGCGCGGTACCGCCAAGGTGGCGGCGCTGTTCGGCCCGATCATGATGGTTTGGTTCGTGGTCATCGCGATCCCAGGGGTGCTGTGGGTCGCGGCCGATCCCGGCGTGCTGTGGGCGCTCAATCCGTTATACGGAATCGATTTCCTCCTGCATCACGGCATGATCGGTCTCTACACGCTCGGCGCGGTATTTCTTGCCGTCACCGGCGCCGAGGCGCTCTACGCGGATCTTGGCCATTTCGGCCGCGGGCCAATCCAGATCGCTTGGCTTTGTGTCGTGCTGCCGTCGCTGGCGTTAAATTATCTGGGGCAGGGCGCGCTAGTCTTCGACAATCCGAAGGCGCTGGAAAATCCGTTCTTCCTGCTCTACCCGGATTGGGCGTTGATCCCGATGGTCGTGCTCGCCACCGCGGCGACGGTCATCGCGAGTCAAGCTGTCATCACCGGCGCCTATTCACTGACCAGTCAGGCGATCCAGCTCGGCCTGTTGCCGCGCCTTGAGGTCCGCCACACCTCGGCGCATCAAGCTGGCCAGATTTACATGCCGCGGGTCAACGGTCTTCTTCTGATCGGCGTGCTGTTGCTTGTAGCGGTGTTCCGCTCGTCGACCGCTATGGCCTCGGCCTACGGCATTGCCGTCACTGGCACGATGGTGGTCACCGGCATGATGGCCTTCATCGTGATCTGGCGGATGTGGCGCTGGTCGCCATTCGCCGCCGCCGCGCTTATGCTGCCGTTTCTGTTCATAGACCTGACCTTCCTGATGGCGAACCTGCTCAAAGTCGTGGAGGGCGGCTGGGTGCCGTTGGCGATTGGCGGATTGGTAATGCTGGTGATGTATACGTGGCGTCGCGGCAGCAGACTCCTGTCTTCTAAAACCCGCCGGCTCGAAACCCCGCTCGACGATCTCGTCCGCATACTGGAAAAGAAACCGCCGCAGCGGGTGCCTGGCACTGCCGTATTCCTCACCAGCGACCCGAAAAGCGCGCCGACCGCGCTCCTGCACAGTCTCAAGCATTACAAGGTGCTGCACGAAAAGAACGTTATCCTTAGTGTCGAAACCACGCACACGCCGCGCGTGGACAACGACAAGCGCGTCCGTATCGAGCCGGTCGGCTCGACCTTCCTGCGGGTGCTGTTGCGTTTCGGCTATATGGAAACGCCGAACATTCCGCGCGCGCTCGCGATCGCGCGTAAGCTCGGCTGGCAATTCGATATCATGTCGACCTCGTTCTTCCTGTCGCGCCGATCACTGCGGCCGGCAACGCATTCCGGAATGCCGCGCTGGCAAGACCGCTTGTTCATCGGCTTGGCGCGCTCCGCCAACGACGCGACCGATTATTTCCAGATTCCGACCGATCGCGTCGTCGAGGTTGGGACGCAAGTCACCGTGTAAGTCACCATATAAGTCACCATGTAAGCCCTTCATCTCTGAGGCGGGAACAATTAGGCTTAGCTCGCTGCGAGCGTATGAGAATGAGGATGGCGGATCAAAACCCTCAGGTGCAGGATCTGACGTCGCAGGAGGTTGCCGAGGGCCTGCAAGAGGGCCGTTTCATGCTCGTCGACGTCCGCGAGCCAAATGAAACAGCGGTCGAACGCTTTCCCGACGCCGTTATTGTGCCGCTGTCTACGTTCGATCCCGCCGCCATCCCCGACCCCGCCGGACGCGATGTAGTGTTCGCCTGCCGCTCCGGGCGCCGATCCGTAACCGCTTCGCTTGCGGCGCAGGAGCAAGGCTTTCCTTACGGCTCGCATCTTGCCGGTGGTTTGCTGGCGTGGAAAGCCGCAGGGCTGCCGACCGAGACGTGACGACGCTCGGCCGATCTCCGCTCATCCCCCCGCAAGCGGGAATCCGGCGCCAATCGAGGCGCGCGGGTTGGCTTCCGGCTGGCGCGGCGGAGACCGCAATTTGTCTCGTACTCGCTCTCGTACTCGCTCTCCCGATCGTTCTATTTCCCGGCTTCGCGGCTGCACAGAAACAGCGCGTGGTCAATTATTATAATTGGTCCGACTATCAGGACCCGACGGTGCTCGATGAGTTCACTAAAGAAACTGGGATTGCGGTGCGCTTCGATACTTTTGATTCCAACGATACGCTGGAAGCGAAGCTGTTGGCCGGCCAGTCCGGCTACGACGTCGTGGTGCCAAGCGCCTATTTTCTCTCCCGCCAGATCAAAGCCGGCATTTTTCGCCGGCTCGACAAAGCGAAACTGCCCAATCTGAAATACGCCTGGCCGGAGATTGTGAAACAGCTTGCCGCTTACGATCCCGGAAACGACTACGCCGTCAATTATATGTGGGGCACGACCGGCATTGGCTACAATGCCAAGGCGGTGAAACGGATTTTAGGTCCGGACGGTGCGATCGATACCTGGGATTATATCTTCGACCACGAAAAGATCGCCAAGTTCAAAAACTGCGGCATACACCTTCTCGATTCATCCGACGACATTATGTCGGCCGGGCTGCATTATCTTCATCTCGATCCGAACACCAGCGATCCCGGCGATCTGAACAAAGTCACCGAACTTCTCCTCAAAATCAGGCCTTACGTCCGTAAATTCCATTCATCGGAATATCTCAACGCCCTCGCAACCGGGGAGGTCTGCCTGGTCGTCGGCTTTTCCGGCGACGTCAAGCAGGCGCAAAAGCGTGCGGCGGAGGCGAAGGGCGGCGTCGAGATCGGTTATTCGATTCCGAAGGAGGGTGCGCAGTTATGGTTCGATAATCTGGCAATTCCAAAAGACGCGCCCCATCCCGAGGAGGCGCATGAGCTGATCAACTATCTGATAAGGCCGGATGTCGCCGCGAAAAACACCAATTACGTATCCTACGCCAACGGCGACGTGCCAAGCGATCCCATCGATAAAGCAATCCGCGATGATCCAACGGTCTATCCGGATGCCGCGACTATGGCGAAGCTCTATACCATCGTCGCTCACGATCAAAAGACGCAGCGGCTGATCAACCGGTTATGGACACGGATCAAGACTGGGCAATAGAGCCTTTTTGACAATCTTGGCAGAGCGCGGCTATGCGACAGGCGGCGCGACAAGGAGAGAAGCCATCATGACGGACATCGCACGAGCGGCGCCGACTCGGCGCGGCCTCCTCAAAACTGCCGGAGCGCTTGCGGCCGGCATTGCCGCTCCGGCGCTTGTCGGAGTGTGCGCGGCGCGAGCCGATTATCCGGACCGTCCGGTCAAATTCGTCGTGGCCAATACGCCCGGCGGCCCATCGGACATCGTTGGCCGCATCGTCACCGCGGCGCTCGATCAATCGACCGGCAAAACATTCATCATCGAGAACCGGGGTGGGGCCGGCGGCAATATCGGGATGGAATACGTGGCGCGGTCCAATCCGGACGGCTACACGATCCTGCTGGCTACGAACGCCTTTTCGGTGAACTACGGGCTCTACAACCAACTGCCTTACGATCCTTATAAGGATTTCGTCGCAGTCAGCGAGCTGGCGTCTTCGCCGAATACTTTCGTCGTCAGGGCTGAGTCGCCGGCTAAGACGATCAAGGATTTCGTTGCGCTCGCTCGCGCCAATCCGGAAAAATACAATTGCGCCACCCCGCCGATCGGGACGACGCCGCAATTGCAACTGGAGCTGCTCAAGACGCGCGAGAATCTGCCGAAGCTCACCGATGTCGTGTTCAAGGGCGGCGGCGATGCGATCCAGGCGCTACTGACCGGTACGGTTGAGCTGAGTTCGGGCTCCCTCGGCGCGGCGCTGCCGCACATAAAAGCGGGAACGTTCCGCTGTATCGCGGTTTGCGGCGACAGCCGCTGGCCGGAATTGCCCGACGTGCCGACCATGCAAGAAGCTGGTTACAAAGACTTTCTGTTTGCAACCGACATGGTGCTGCTCGCTCCGGCCAAGACGCCGACGGTCGACATCAAATGGCTTGAGAGCGCGACCTTGAAAGTCCTGGCGACGCCGGAGATGAAAGATAAGCTGTTCCAAGCCGGATTTTTGGTGCGCGCCAAAGGCGCGGATGCCGCCTGGGCACGCGTGACCAAAGAAATTGTCATGTTCAAGCAAATCATCGACCAGGCCGGAATCGCCAAGCTATAGGCATGCCGCTGCGCGGTGAACTCAGCGAGCTCATCGCACAGCAGCTTTGGTTCTCTCGCAGCCCTGAACTAAAAAAGTGCGGCGGCTTGGCGCGCCGCCGCACTGCGACCGGCGATTAGAGTTCTTTGCCTATCATTGCGTCGACCGAATAGGGCCCGCCGCCGCGTATCGCGACGAAGAAACACGCCGCCCCAATCAGCAGCACATATTCGTATCCGCCGCCGGAAAGCGCATAACCCTTCGGCAGATGCACGACCAGCAAAGCCACCAGCATCTCGATAGCAAGCGCTGCCGCGAAAAATCGCGTGAATAGACCGACGATCAAGCAAACACCGCCGACCGATTCGAGAAAGATAATGGCGTAGGCCCATAATATGGCAGGCTCGAGGCCGTTCTTTGCCATAACATTCGCTGCAACCCCGCCAGGGCCGACCGTGAACTTGCCCGAAACGTGCATCAAAAACATGATACCGACAACGATCCGCACGAAAGTTTCGGCGATCGGCAACATAGTCTCGTAGAATCCGGCTAAGCCCGGATACATCAGCTTCGCGTGGCTATTGGCCATGGCGCACCCCCCCGTTGATTTTTGAGCCGCGCGATCGGCAGCGTTGTCGTAGGTTTACGAACGATAATAACACCGAAGGGGGCAAAATCTATTCAATAGTCGATGTGGCCTTGCAATACAGATTCGGGCCGCCGTTTAACGCCAACGCCGGTGCAGCCAGAGCCATTGTTCGGGGAACTGCCGAATCCATCCTTCAATAACGGAAGTCACGGCTTGCATGGTGCCCTTGATGTCGACGCGGCCACCCGCATCGCGCGCCGGCTTGACGGGCGCGGAAATCTCGCCCCAAAAGCTGTTGCCGTCGGGCTTACGCACGACGCGCATGCCGTAGATCGGCAGTTCCGTCTGCCGCGCCAACATTGCGATCAGCGGATTGGCCAAACATGGCCGGCCGAAGAATGTAACCTCGACGCCCTTGCTGTAATGTTGATCGGCAAGCATCCCGACATGCACGCCGGATTGCAGAAGACGCGCCAGTTTGACCGGCGCGTCGAGGCCGGTCGGAATGAGTTCGCCCATGAGTGGCTCGCGCAGCTTGACGATGACGTCACTGACCGCGTCGATGTTCGGCCGCCTGAAGAGGACGGCTGATTTGACGCCGATCAGCTTGGCGCCGATTCCCGGCAATTCCCAATTTGCTAAATGCGCTGCAAAGCCGATCGCGGCCTTGCCACTCTTCATGATCCAGTCGTAGCGCTCCTGGGATTGCGGAGGGTAGGTGATGAGATCTGCGGTCTGCTTGCCGAAACCTTCGACGGAAAATTCGTCAAGATGTGCGAATTCGATGGCAATGCGGCCGAGATTGTCCCACACGCCACCGAGAATGTGTTCGATCTCGCGGTCGGACTTTTCCGGAAAAGCAGCCCGCAGCTGGTCGCGGCCGATCCGGTGCTCCTTGAACAGCGGACCAACCTTTCGCATGAAGGCGCCGGCGAGATTAGCCATCCGCCGCCGGTCGGTGTGTTTTATGCCGTAGAGCAGACTAACCGTGAGCGCGCCGACAGTTTTGTCGAGCAGGTTCTTGAGCGGCGAACCGGTCATCAGAACATGACGATGATCTTGCCGAACACCTGCCGGCTTTCGAGCCGGGCTAGTCCGCGCTCGAATTCCTCAAGCGGCACCTCGGTATCGATCACTGGAAGAAGGCCGGATGCCATTTTGGCAAGACTCTCGCCGATATTGCGGAGCGAACAGCCGAACGAGCCGAAGATCCGATATTGCTGCAGATAAAGCTGGAACAAATTCATCGTGATCGACTGTCCCGAAGTCGATCCGCAGGTAACCAGGCGGCCGCCGCGCTTGAGGCAAAATAACGAGCCATTGAAGGTGTCCGGGCCGACATGTTCGAAGGCAACGTCGACGCCTTTTTTGCCGGTCAATTTGCGCACCACGCCTTCGAAGCGGTCGGTGCGGTAATTGATGACGTGGTCGGCGCCGATTGCTTTTGCCTTCGCTGCTTTTTCGTCATCGCCGACCGTGGTGATCACGGTGCAGCCGATCGCCTTGGCCATTTTGATCGCCGTGGTGCCGATGCCGGAGCCGCCTGCCTGCACCAGAATGGTCTCGCCGGGCTCGAGCTTGGCATTGTCGAATAGCATGTGTTGCACGGTGCCGAATGCGACGGGCGCGCAGGCGGCATCGCGAAAACTGACATTGGGCGGAACTGGCACGACCAGCCGCGCCGGCATATTCACCAGGTCGCGGGCAAAGCCGTCGACATGAAAGCCCATGATGCTGGCGACATTTTCGCAGAGATTGTCGCGGCCGGCGCGGCACGCCTTGCAGACGCCGCAGGTCAATGCTCCGTAGGTGACGACGCGATCGCCCGCCCGGCATGAGGTCACGCCGGCACCAACGCTGGCAACTTCGCCGGCCGCCTCGACGCCGACGATGAGCGGTAGCGTGCGCTTTGCGAAGGCCATGCCGCGCCAGCCCCAGACATCGATGTGATTCAATCCGATCGCTTTGATGCGAATCTGGACTTCACCGGCCGCGGGAGCCGGCGGGGCGGGAATATCGCGAAGCTCGATCTTGCGATCGGCAACGAGCGTCAGCGCGCGCATCGATGTGCCCGCAGGCGAAGGGCCTGCGCGGTCGCCGACCAGGGTTCCGGCAATTCCGCTCACGCCGGCTCCCGGGTCATGACGAGGCAAACGTTCTGCCCGCCAAAGCCGAATGAGTTGGAGATGGCGCGGGTCACGCGCGCGTCGCGGGCCGCGTTCGGCACGACATCAAGCGGAATGGCGGGATCGGGAACCTGGTGGTTGATGGTTGGCGGAATGCGCTGATGTTCGAGCGTGAGCAAACTGAAAACCGCTTCCACGGCGCCCGCCGCCGTCAGGGTGTGGCCGATCATCGACTTGTTGGATGAGATCGGGATGTTGCGTATGTGCTCGCCGAAAACGGTGGAGACGCCGAGATGCTCCATCTTGTCGTTCTCCGGCGTCGAGGTGCCGTGCGCATTGATGTAGTTGACGTCTTCCGGCCCCGCCCCGGCATCCGCCAGCGCGTTGCGCATGCAGGCAATGATCGGCTTGCCATCCGGGCTTGAGCGGGTGCGATGGAAAGAATCGGATTTCTCGCCGCAGCCTTCGAGAATGCCGAG
>CATPBC010000228.1 GCA_955652195.1 uncultured Xanthobacteraceae bacterium
CACCAGATTCTCGAAGGCACCAACGAGATCATGCGCCTGATCGTGGCAAGAAGCCTTATCGGTCGATGAGTGAAACGCTTCTGCGCGATGGCGACCTCTTGGTGCGACGCGACGGCGCGTTGCGCCGGATCACGCTGAACCGGCCGCAAGCATTAAATGCCATTACGCTCGACATGGCGCTCGCCATGACTGCACTGCTGCGGCAATGGGAGTCGGATCCAAAGGTCGGCGCTGTGCTGCTTGACGGGGCTGGCGGGCGTGCATTTTGCGCCGGCGGCGACATCCGCGCGCTTTACGACGCCGCCAAAACGGGTGACTCACTCCCGGCGCGCTTCTGGGCGACCGAGTACAAGCTCAATGTGTTGATCGCGCGCTACGCTAAACCGCTTGTCGCCGTCATGGACGGGCTAGTGATGGGCGGCGGCGTCGGGCTTTCGGCGCATGCGGCGCATCGCGTGGTCACCGATCGCTCGGCAATTGCCATGCCAGAGGTCGGCATCGGTTTTTTTCCGGATGTCGGTGCCTGTTTCTTACTGGCGCGGGCGCCTGGCTACATCGGAACCTATCTCGCTTTGACCGGCGATCGCATCGGCGCCGCGGACGCTATCCATTGCGGTCTTGCCGATGTGCATGTTCCTGCGGATCGATTAGGCGAGTTACCGAGTGTCCTCGCCGGTTGCCGCAGTCGCGTTGAGGTCCGAGCTAGCCTCGAAGGGCTTTCCACAGCACCCGCGCCCGCTCGGCTCCAAAACGAACGCGAATGGATCGACGCTTGCTATGGCGCCGACGGACTTGAAACTATCGTCGAGCGGTTGAGCGCATGCCACGCCGAAGCTGCGCAAGCGGCGCTCGACGCCATGCGCAAAGCCTCGCCGACATCGCTCAAAGTTGCGCTCCGTAATATCCGCTCGGCGGCGGCATTCAAGAAGGTTGAGGAGAGTTTTCAGCAGGATTACCGTATCGCCTTAGCGTGCATCGCCGGGCACGATTTCCTTGAAGGCATTCGCGCAACGATCGTCGACAAAGACCGCAATCCGCGCTGGCGTCCAGATAAAATCGAAGCGGTCGCGCCCGACATCGTCGACCGTCATTTTCAGTCGGTCGGGAAACTCGAACTCAAATTCGAAAGTTAGGGAGGCTCCATGCCAAACATCGGGTTCATCGGCCTTGGCAATATGGGCGCACCGATGGCTGCCAATCTGGTCAAATCGGGCGACTCTGTCGTCGGCTTTGACCTCGTCGCGGCCGCTCGCCAGGAATCCGCACAGTCCGGAATTGAAATTGCGCCAAACCCGAAGGCATGCGCGGAGAAGGCCGATGTCATCGTTACCATGTTACCCGCCGGCGAACATGTGCGGTCGGTCTGGAGCGAGATATTGCCCTCGGCAAAACGCGGCGCACTGTTTATCGACTGCTCGACGATCGATGTGACCAGTGCGCGGGCCGCGCATGCGCTTGCCGCGCAACGTGGCGTCGCTGCGCTTGATGCGCCGGTTTCGGGCGGGGTCGCCGGCGCCAAGGCCGCGACTTTGACCTTCATGGTCGGCGGCTCCGCGGAGGCTTTCGCGCGCGGCAAGCCAATTCTGGAGCGGATGGGCAAGCGCGTCGTACATTGCGGTGATGCGGGTAACGGTCAGGCCGCGAAGATTTGCAACAATATGATCCTCGGCGCATCGATGATCGTAGTCAGCGAGGCCTTTGTTCTCGGCGAAAAGCTCGGTCTCTCGCATCAGGCACTGTTCGACGTCGCCTCGGCAAGTTCAGGCCAATGCTGGTCGCTGACGAGCTACTGCCCTGTTCCCGGTCCGGTTCCGGCAAGCCCGGCCAATAGCGGCTACAAGCCGGGCTTCGCCGCAGCCTTGATGTTGAAGGATCTCAAACTTGCCCGCGAAGCCGCGGATGCGGTGCATGTCAAAACCGCAATCGGCGCGCACGCGGCAGAAATATACGAGCGCTTCGCACAGGCCGGTCATAGCGGGACCGATTTTTCCGGCATCATCAATTTCGTTCGCGAAGCATCGAAACAAAGGTGAGGCGCTCGTATCGGTGGTCGCCTCCTCGCTCTATCCGCGCAGCGCCACCATCTGCCCGCCGTCGGCCACAATCGTGGCGCCGGTGACGAAGCGGCCGGCATCGGACGCCAGCAGCAATAGTGGACCGTCGAGATCGCGTTCCTCGCCGAAGCGGCCGATCGGGATCTCGCGTTTGATCGCGGCGCCGCGCTCGGTCTGCAGATAATCGCGATTGAGCTCGGTGACGATCCATCCCGGCGCAATGGCATTGACCCGAATACCCTTAAAAGCGAGTTCGAGCGCCAGCGCTTTGGTCAACTGGATGACGCCGGCTTTTGCCGTGGCATAGGCAATGACGCCTTTATCGACGCCGAACCCGAGCACCGAGGCGATATTCACGATGCTGCCTCCGCTCTTGGCGGCGAGCATTCGGCGCGCCGCCTCCTGGGCGCAAAAGAATACTGCGTCGAGATTGGTTGCGAGAATTCGGCGCCATTCTTCCTCGGCCAATTCCACGGCGCGGCCGGCATGCGCTACGCCGGCATTATTCACCAGAATCGTCACTGTACCGAAGTTCTTCTCCGCAGCGTCGAAGGCGTTGGCCATGGCACGGCGGTCGCGCACATCGGCTTCCACCGCAATCGCCTTACCGCCGGATTTTTCGATTTGCGCCCGCAGAGCCGCGAGCCGCTCGGCGCGCCGGGCCACCAGCACGACGGAGGCGCCGTTTTCGGCCAGAACTTCGGCGAACCGCGCGCCCAGCCCGCTCGAGGCGCCTGTCACCAGCGCGACTTTGCCTTGGAGATTAAATATTTGTGCTGTGGTCATGGCTTCTCTTCGCATTTAGGGTGGCAATAAGACGCAGAAATTCACGACGCATAAAGCCGATGCGGCAGCCAAGTCGCAAGCCCCGGCGCGAACCATAGAGCGACCAGCATTGCCAGCTGAATGAGCACGAAAGGGATGATGCCGAGGTAAATATCGCGCGTCGTGACTTCCGGAGGCGCAACGCCGCGCAGGTAGAATAATGTCGGACCAAGCGGCGGATGCATGTAAGACGTCTGTAAATTCACCGCCAGCATGATCCCGAGCCAGACCGGATCGACTCCCGGCATTTGCAGCAGCACAGGCGCCACGATAGGCACAACGACAAAAATAATCTCGAACGCGTCCATCACGAAGCCGAGTAGAAAAACGACAACCATCACCGCCAGCACGGCAGCGGCCACGCCGCCAGGCAAATTGTTCAATACGCGCTGCACCAAGCCATCACCGCCGAGGCCGCGGAACACCAGGCTGAATACCGTTGCGCCGATCAGGATGACGAAGATCATGCTTGTGATCTGGGTGGTGCGGACCATCACCGGCATCAGCAGCCCTTTGGCTCCGGCCTTACGCGCGGCAAGCAGGATCGCGCCGACCGCGCCCACCGACGCAGCTTCCGTCGGCGTCGCAATGCCGGCAAGAATGGAGCCGAGGACGGCGAGAATGAGGGCGAATGGAGCAACCAGAACTGCGACGAGCTGCACCGCGAGTGCGGCGCCGTGCAACGCATGTGGATCGGCGGCGAGCGCCGGAGATTTCTTTGGTCGCACGACCGCGACCCCGATCACATAAAGCATGTAAAATATGACCAGGACTAAGCCCGGACAAATTGCGCCAGCAAACAAATCCGCGACAGTGACCGACTGCGGCGCAAAATTGCCCTTTGCCAATTGCGCCGCCTGATAGGAATTGCTGAGCTGATCGCCAAGCAGAATGAGCACGGTCGCCGGCGGAAATATTTGGGCGAGCGTGGCCGTGGCTGCCACCGTCCCTGCCGCCAGCGCCTTGTCGTAACCGTGCCGCAGCATCGTCGGTAGCACGATCAAGCCCATCGTCACGGCGGTAGCGCCGACGACGCCCTTGGCCGCCGCAAGCAGCACGCCAACGACAATAACCGATAGTCCGAGGCCGCCCGGCAATCTGCCAAACAGCCGCCCCATGGTTTCCAACAGTTCCTCGGCAATGCGCGAACGCTCAAGCATCACGCCCATGAAAACAAACAGCGGGATGGCAAGGAGCACATCATTGGTCATGATTCCGAAAATCCGCGCCGGCAGTGCGCCGAGCAGAGCAAGCTCCATGACACCAGAAGCCGCCCCAGCGATGGCAAAGCAGAGTGACACGCCGGCGAGCGTGAATGCGACCGGATAGCCGACAAGCAGCAAGGCGCAGACTGCGAGCACCATGCCAACCGCAAGTGTTTCGCCCATGATCAGCGCGATGGTTGCCGAGCCGGAGCGCTCAAGGTAAGAGCGGCGTGGATAGCCTGCGCCACGCCTTGCAGACCGATCAGCGCTGCGAAAACCAGAATGATCGTCTTGAGTAGATAAACAAACGGCAGCCCGCTCGGCTGCGGTGAGCCTTCGAGAGTGAGCCACGAACGCTCCACATAGGGCAGCGTCAGCGCAAACAAAGCGGCGGCGAAGGGCAGGAGAAAGATGACCGCGCCAATGAGGTCGACGAGCGCGCGGGTCCTGGGCCTCGCCTGCGCGTAGAAGACGTCAACGCGAACATGCCCTTGGACCTGAAGCGTCCAGGCTGCGGCGAGCATGAACAATCCCGCATGGGCGTACAGGACCGACTCCTGCAGCCGGATCGAGCCGACGTGAAGGACATACCGCAGCACCACTACGGCGAACTCCGCTACCACGATGTAAAGCGAGCACCAGGTCGCGATGCAACCGATCGCCGCCGTGAAGCGATCGATTCCGTCGACGATTCGCGCCATCGTGTTTCGCATGGTTGCCGGCCATACTATAATCTGCCTCATAGGTCTTGGCGAAAACGGAATGGCCTGCCAATGGGCTGGCTTGGAGCAAAAGCTTGGAGCAAAAGCTTGGAGCAAAAGATGGCGCCAAAACACGAGCATGATCACGACGGTAGCGAGCACAGCTCCGAGCTCTCGGAAATGCAATTGCGCGTCCGCGCACTGGAGACCGTGCTGACCGAGAAGGGCTACGTCGATCCGCCTGTGCTCGATGCGATCATCGAGGCCTATGAGACCAAGATCGGGCCGCACATTGGCGCGCGCGTAGTCGCCAAGGCGTGGAGCGATCCTTCATTCAAGCGGGCGCTACTCGACAACGGTAGCAAGGCGGTGCTTGCGCTCGGGACGGTTAATCCGGTGGGCGACCATCTGATCGCGGTCGAGAACACGCCGAAACTGCACAATATGATCGTCTGCACGCTGTGCTCCTGTTACCCGTGGGAGGTGCTTGGCCTGCCTCCCGTCTGGTACAAAGCGGCGCCTTACCGCTCCCGCGCCGTGAACGATCCGCGCGGCGTACTGGCGGACTTCGGCGTCAAGCTGCCAGCGGACACCAATATTCGCGTTTGGGACTCGACCGCCGAGACGCGCTTTATCGTGTTGCCGATGCGGCCAGCTGGCACTGAGGGGTGGAGCGAGGAAAAGTTAGCGAGCCTCGTCACGCGCGACAGCATGATTGGCACCGGTCTGCCGAAGCAG
>CATPBC010000229.1 GCA_955652195.1 uncultured Xanthobacteraceae bacterium
GCTGGGGCACTCCTCCCGGGCCCACCATCCTGCTTCGCGCGCCGCGCTTCGCTATACTGAGCGTAACAACCACCGCCGCAGGAGAGAGCGCCGATGCGACCGTTCGAGGGAATCCGCGTAATCGACGTTACCCACGTTCTGGCTGGCCCTTTCGCCACCTATCAGCTCGCCGTCCTGGGCGCTGACGTCATCAAGGTCGAGCATCCCGACGATCCGGATCAAAGCCGCGGCGTTGGCGCGGACAAGGAGCTTAATCGCCGCAAGATGGGCACCTCGTTCCTGACGCAAGCGTCGAACAAGCGCTCGATCGCCTTGGACCTGAAGCTGGAAAACGATCGCGATGTTCTAAAAAAGCTGGTCGCCACCGCCGACATCTTCGTCGAGAATTACCGCCCCGGCGCGTTCGAGGCGCTCGGCCTGGGATATGAGGCGCTGGCAGCAATCAATCCGCGGCTGATCTATGCGTCGTTCTCGGCATTCGGGCAAAGCGGGCCGCGCGCTACGCAAACGGCTTACGATCACGTGATTCAGGCGACTTCCGGCATTATGGCAATGACCGGAACCAGGGACGTGCATCCGATCAAGTTCGGCACCCCGGCGGTCGACTACGCCACCGGCACCACGGGCGCTTTCGCACTCGCCGCGGCGCTGTTTCAACGCGAACGCACCGGCACGGGCCAGCGCATCGACATGGCGATGCTCGACGTGGCGATGATCCTGATGAGTTCGCATCTCACCGGCTATCTGCGCAACGGCGCGCATCCCAAGCCGCACGGCAACAGCCATCCGCATGCAACGAACTCGGCTTACGCCGCCAAAAGCGGAATGGTGATGCTGGGCGCCAGCAATTTGCGCCAGCAGCGCCGTTTATGGACGGTGCTCGGCCGTCCCGACATGATCAAGCGCAGCAATGACGAGCGCGACGCCGACCATGAGCGCGAGGTTGCAATGCTCACAGAAATCATGGCGACGCGCAGCGCGGACGAATGGGAAGATTTTCTACAGGCGCGGCACGTGCCGGCCGCGCGGGTGCGCACGATGGGAGAAGCATTGACCGATCCGCAGCTCGCAACGCGCGGCCTCATTCATCGCCACGCGACAGCTGCAGGCATCGAGGGTGAACTCGCCGTGCCGCTGGCGGCATTCACCTTTGCCCATGGTGGGCCGCGCATCGACACGCCGCCGCCCACGCTGGGCCAGCACAACGAAGAAATTTTCGCCGAACTCGGCCAAGGCGGCGCGCCGCGCAAAACAGCCGCAATGCGGTCGTAGCGCCGTATTAGGAATGAAGGAGCGGACGACTTGGCACAGGAAAGCGAAAAGAAAACATCCTTAGCCGATATGAGCCTCGAAAAACTCGCCGCCGAACTCGCACGCGTGCCCGAAACGAGCGAGGAGGCCACCATGTACCACAACGAAATTATTCGTCGGCACAGCCAGACTACGCTCAACACCACTACGGCGCAGCTAATATCTGAAAGACGAAGATATTCGACCTGGACATTGGTCATTCTTGGACTTGCGATATTTGCAATGGTTGCAGGAATAATGCTGCAAAAGTGATCGCGGCTCGCGACGTCATTACTGCCAGGCGGCAGCCGCGATCGGCCGTACCCAAAATTTGTAAGTCAGCTGCCAGCGCTTTTCAGATCAGGCGCGCCATCATAAAGCCAGGCCAGGCACTTGAACATATGCGGTTCGTCCCAGTCGGCGACGATCGCATTGCGCACGTCGCGGGTGACGCCTTCGGGATGAATGAGCCACTCCCACATGGCGCGCGATTCCAGCTGCACGCGCGCGGTGCGGGTGAGGCGCAGCGCCTCGTAGTGGCGAAACGCGTCGGTGAAATCGCCGTCGGCGGCGTGGATCGTTTCGGCGAGGCAAAGCCCGTCTTCGATCGCCATGCAGGCGCCCTGCGCTAGCGATTGCAACGGCGCATGCGCGGCGTCGCCCAGGAGCACGATGCGGCCCTTGTGCCAGTGCCACACTGGCGCGCGATCGGCAACCGAACGACGCCAGCGAAAATCCATCATCGCGTTCAATTCGCGTATTGCCGGGTGCGCGTCGCGGTATGTTTGCTCAAGTTCGGCGCGATAGGTTGCCGCATCGGCTTTCTCGGCATGGGTCGAGGTGCGAAACACTGCAACGACGTTGAACTCGGCGCCATGGCGCAGCGGATAATGAACGACGTGATAACCCGGTCCGGCCCACAAAACGACAGCATCTCGTGAAACGTCGGTCTTTAATTCTCGCATCGGCACAATCGTGCGCAGTGCCGCGTAGCCGATCGGACGCGGTTCACCATCGCCGATGAGTTTTTGCCGGAACAGCGAGCGGACACCATCGGCTGCTACCACCGCCGCGCCATCAAATGTGCGGTCATCCGCCGTCGCGACGCTGACATTGTCGCCACGATCCTCGAACCCGATCGCCTGGGCATTCGGTACAAGTTCAATATGTTCGCTGCGGCGGCAGGCATCGAGCAAGACGTTATGGAGATCGATGCGGTGAACGATGATGTAGGGATATTTGAAACGCGTCCGAAAAGACGCGCCGGTTGGAATTCTCGCCAGTTCTTTGCCGTCCAGCGCGTCCAGCATCAATAACGCCGGCGGAGAATCCGCAACGGCAAGGACGTCGTCCATGAGGCGGAGACGGTCAAAGACGTGAAAAACATTGGGGCCGAATTGGATGCCATAGCCGATGGCGCCGAATTCGGCGGCGCCTTCAAGTACCCGCGTGGCGTAGCCGCGCCGCGCCAAAGCCAGTGCCGTGGTCAGGCCACCGAGTCCACCGCCGACAATCAGGATGGGATCGCGCTTCGTCATTCAGCGAAGATTAGCACCCGATCGCAAAGCTCAATAGGTTTGCACGGCCATTTGCGCCGTTCGGCATGGTCCGCCATGGGCAAAAGGCGACGCGCGGTGTTAGATTTTCCGAATGCCCTCCATCACTCGCCGCGATTTTCTCAACGGCACCGCGCTCGCTATCGCCTCGGGCTTGACGCCGGCGGCGCAGCTCGCCGCCGCGGCTGCGCAATATCCCCCGGCGCTGACTGGGATGCGCGGTCAGCATCCTGGCTCATTCGAGGTCGCGCATGCCTTCGCGCGTGAAGGCCAGCGCTTCGGCGTCGACGATGCCCCGGCCAAAGAGAGCTATGATTTGGTCGTGGTTGGCGGCGGCATCAGCGGGCTTTCCGCCGCATGGTTTTATCGCCAGGCCGTCGGGCCGCATGCCCGTGTCCTTATTCTCGACAATCACGACGATTTCGGCGGCCATGCCAAGCGTAACGAATTCGTGGCCGGGCGGCGCACGCTGATCGGCTACGGCGGCAGCCAATCGATTCAATCGCCAAAAACTTTGTGGAGCGATGTGGCCAAGGGTCTGTTGCGCGATATCGGGGTCGATCTCGCGCGGTTCGAGACCGCGTTTGAGCGCGGCTTCTATTCTTCCTTTGGCCTGTCACGCGGCGTGTTCTTTGACCGCGAAAGCTTCGGCCGCGACATGCTCGTTGCCAACGATCCGCTTTTGTCGCGCCGGACGGAGGCAGGCGAAGCGCTGGCAGAGTTTGTCGCAGCGATGCCGATTGCGGATCCCAGTAAGCAACAATTGCTGTCGCTCTACGATCCTGCCCGCGATCCGCTCGCCGGCAGATCAGCCGATGCAAAGCTTAAAATTCTA
>CATPBC010000230.1 GCA_955652195.1 uncultured Xanthobacteraceae bacterium
GTCGCGGACGTCGAACACATACAGCGTGCGGGCTTCATCGCCGCGCCAGGCGTCAAGCTTTGCCCGATCGATGGTTGCGACGCCGCAAGCTTGCGCCACGCGCTGTGCGGCGTGTTTCGCCCAATCCAGCTTTTCTGCCGAGACGCGCGGCGCACGCTTGTCTCTTTGGCTTTCGCAAGAAAATCCGGCGAGGCTCCAGCCCATGGTGCCGTTGCGCAGTGCGACGACTTTGTTCGGCAGGCGGGCATTGATGAGCGACTGCGTGCCGATGATGCTACGGGTGCGGCCGGCGCAATTGACCACCACCAATGTGTCTGGAGATGGCGCGATATCGCGCGCGCGCAGCACCAACTCGGCGCCGGGCACATTGGTCGCGCTCGGGATGGAGACCCGCGCATATTCGTCGAACGGCCGACTGTCGAGGACGACGAGATCGGCGCCTCCGCGCAGCAGCGTTGCCAGTTCTTCTGCCGCGATGCTGGGCGTCGCCTGCTCATGTTCGATAAATTCGCCGAATGCTTTGCTCGGCACATTGACGCCGGTGAACAGCTCAAAGCCGGCCTTCGCCCAGGCCCTCACGCCGCCAGCCAGGATGCGTAGATCGGCATAACCGTTGCGCGCCAGGACTCTTGCCGCGTGTTCGGCAAGGCCGTCGCCATCGTCGCACAGCACGATCCGTGTCGCGCGCCGCGGCACCAATTGGGCGAATTTCAATTCCAGCCGGCTGAGCGGCGCCGAACGCGCCAGCAAGAGGTGGCCTTGCGAAAAAATTAACTCCTCGCGCACGTCGATGAGCGCGAGTTCGGCGCCGTCATTGAACATGCCCCGCAGCTCGGCGGGGCCGACGGCCGTGGTCACGTCGCCTGCTGCGGCGTCATCCGTTTGACTTCGCCGGTGTTTAGATCGAAGCGCACGCGATCAATGCGATCTAGGTTCGTTCCGGTGACGCGAATGAAGCGCGCGTGATCGGGATAGTCGATCGAATGGATTTTGCCATCCTGATAAATGCCGGCCTGTCCCGGCATCAGCCGATATTTTTTTACCGGCTTAAGCTTGGCGTGCTGCGAATCGCGGCCGTCGTCCTGACGCTCCCACTCCGTCATGTCGGTGTAGTGCGTGGCCTGACCATAAATCGCCCAGGAATCGCCGTGGTCATGGGGCGGTGAGGTTCGCGCCTTGTCATTGATGTGCGCGAGAACCTGGAAGCCGAGCTCGGGGTCCTCGTAAAGAACATGCAATCCGCGCGGCGCCTCCTCGCAGTGTCGGTGGACGAAGTCCGGATTCTGCAGGAGCCGTTCGAGCTGGCTGCGCACCTGTTCCCGGCCTTTTGGACCGGGATCGCGCTCCAGGATGGAGCGGCAATCGGAGATGAACTGGTCGAGTTCGTAAGCCATCGCAATCACTCCTGATGGAGCTTAGGGGACTGAATTTCGCGCATTCGCGCGTCGAGCGCCAGTGTCCCGATTGCGAAGTTCGCACGCTTTATCGGCACGTTCTCATGCGAACTTCGGAATCAAAGGGGGACACTAGCAAATATATAATTCTAGTGCGGTTTTTGGATTTGAAGTTCCTATGAGAGCTTCCGCCTGAACTATAGGAACTTCAAATCCACCGCACTAGTACATTTGGCGGCGCTGCACCGCAACGTTACATTACACGCATGTTTGGTCTGCCACGAACTCATGAGCGTCCGCGGAACGTGCGGCTGGATACGCTGATCCGGCTGCGCTGGCTAGCGGTTTGCGGCCAATTGGCCGGCGTTCTGGTGGTGCATTTCGGCCTGGAATTCGAAGTTCCGATCTGGGCCTGCCTTGTCGTGATTGCGCTGGCGGCGGTCTTGAACGTCGCGCTGCGCGTCAGCTTCCGGCAGACACAATGGCTGGAACCGGATCGGGCGGCCTGGCTGTTGACCTTCGACATCGCCGAATTGGCAGCGCTGCTTTACCTCACCGGTGGGTTGGAAAATCCCTTTGCGTTCCTCCTCCTCGGCCCGGTCTTAATTTCGGCCACGGCGCTGCCGCCGCGCATGACGCTCCTAATCGGCACGTTTGCGATGTTCTGCGCGACCATGCTCGTGTTCCTCCATTACGATCTGCCGTGGGATTCCGAGAACCCGCTTGAGCTCCCTGAAATCTACATGGTGGGCGTCTGGCTCTCGATCCTGCTGGCGATTGGCTATATCGGCGTCTACACTTGGCAGGTCGCCGAGGAAGCGCGTCAGCTCTCCGACGCACTGGCCGCTACCGAGCTGGTCTTGGCCCGCGAGCAGCATCTCTCCCAGCTCGACGGGCTTGCGGCGGCGGCAGCGCACGAGCTCGGCACGCCGCTGTCGACCATTACGGTCGTGATCCGCGAGATCGAACGCGCCCTCGAAAAGGATTCGCCTTACGCCGAAGACGTCAAGCTTTTACGTGAGCAGGCCCAGCGCTGCCGTGAGATTCTAGCGAAGATCACCGAGCTTCCCGCCGGCGAACCGTTCGACCGCTTGCCGCTATCGGCCCTGATCGAGGAAGCGGTGGCGCCGCATCGCAATTTCGGCGTTTCGATCATCGTGACTTATCCGCCCAATCGGGCCGGCGAGTCGGCAGCGGAGCGCAATCCAGCGATCCGCTATGGACTCGGCAATTTGATCGAAAACGCGGTCGATTTTGCCCATACTCGGGTCGAAATTGCCGCCCAATGGACGACGGAGGATGTCAGCATCTCGATCAGCGACGATGGACCTGGATTCGCTCCCGAAGTCGTCGATCGCCTCGGCGCTCCCTATGTCACGCATCGGCGGCTCGGCGCCCGCGGTTCAACGGCCGATGAGACCGCGCTGTTCGGTCTCGGATTGGGCTTTTTTATCGCCAAGACGCTTTTGGAACGCTCCGGCGCCAAGCTCTCGCTCATTAACCAGGCACCCCCGCTGCACGGCGCCACGATCACCGTGACCTGGAACCGGGAAGATTTTGAACGGCCGCTGGTGGCGCCCCCACTTGAGGCGACGGCTGTCGCTTCTTAACTGTGAGTTGCCAATCATGACATTGCATGGTGCCGTGTTGAACGAACTGGAATCGAAATGAACGATGCCGGAACAGGCTCGCTGCCGAGCGAGCGTTCGCTGCTAATCGTCGAGGACGACAAGTCGTTCCTCCAGCGCCTCGCCCGCGCCATGGAAGGCCGCGGCTTTACGGTGACGACGGCCGAATCGGTGAGCGATGGGCTCTTGCAGGTGGAGAAAGCCGCGCCTGCATTTGCCGTAGTCGACATGCGGCTCGGCGATGGCAACGGTCTCGACGTCATCTCGGCCATGAAGAAACGGCGCCCGGAAGCCCGCGCCATCATTCTCACCGGCTATGGCAATATCGCCACCGCGGTGAACGCGGTGAAACTCGGCGCGGTCGATTATCTCGCTAAGCCGGTCGATGCCGACGACGTGGCGGCGGCCCTGCTCGCGATCGACAACAAAAAGATCGAGCCCCCGGAAAATCCAATGTCGGCCGACCGGGTCCGCTGGGAGCATATCCAGCGCATTTACGAATTATGCGGCCGCAACGTTTCGGAAACTGCCCGCCGCCTCAACATGCACCGGCGCACACTGCAGCGCATCCTGGCCAAACGCGCCCCAAAATAATTCGTCTTTCTCCCGATAATAACCCCACACCCGCTCCGGCGGCGCGTCTGTGCTTCGCGCGCGGCTGATTATAGCTCCGCGTTATAAGGTCCTTGCGGATCGGTGAGGGCCTGCAGACGCAGCGCTGCTGCATGCGCGAAGCGCAGCATCACCGACCTGCGAGTCGCGGCGGCGATCCGCTGCTCCGGCGCCTCGCAGACTATCGTAGCGCCGAACGCGTCGGCGACGATCAAGCCGGCATCGGCGGGGAAAATATCGCAAGGCACATCGGCATGCGTGGCGAAGAACAACCGATCGCAGTGCCGCCGATAGTCCATCCATTTTTGATCGGCGCGAAAGTCGGCAACCGAGGATTTTATCTCCACGATGATGATTTCACCGTCGCCGCCGAGCGCGACCAGGTCGGCTCGCCGCCCTGATGGCAGCGGCAGTTCGCTGACCACGCAATAGCCGAGCGCGTGCAGGTACCGCGCGGTGCCGCGCGCAATCGCTAAAGCCGCCGGAGATTGCCGGCCATCGATCACCGGGGAGGGCGCCTGGCTTGCGTCTGCGGCGGTTACGCTGGCCAACACGTTGGGCGGAACGTTCATGGTGAGGATTCCAGCAAGCGGCAGGTTGGAAAGCGGCGGACAGGTAGGCTTACGCACGCAACATACTCCCAGCGAACTGAGCTGAGCCTCGTCATTCTGCCGCGCCGGCGCGTTCCGGAAAAGCCCTGGCCAGCGCGCTACGCGAAGCGGCAATCACGCCACGTTCGGTAATCAGTCCGGTCACCAAGCGTGCCGGCGTGACGTCGAAGCCGTAATTGGCCACCGGCGAGCCGTCGGGAACGATACGCACGGTTGCAATGCCGCCTTGTGGAGTGCGGCCGGTCATCGTCGCTACTTCGTCGGCTCCGCGTTGCTCGATCGGAATCTCGGCAAGGCCGTCGCTTATTGAAAAGTCAATCGTCGGTGACGGCAGCGCGACGTAAAACGGCACGTTATTGTCACGCGCGGCGAGCGCTTTCAGGTAAGTTCCGATCTTATTGCACACGTCGCCAGCGGCGGTGACTCGATCTGTGCCGACGATCACCAGATCGACGAGTCCGTGCTGCATGAGATGCCCGCCGGTATTATCGGCGATCACGGTGTGCGCTACGCCATGGCGGCCGAGCTCCCAGGCGGTCAGCGACGCGCCTTGGTTACGCGGGCGGGTCTCGTCGGCGAATATATGGATGGCAATGCCTTTATCGTGCGCCAGATAGATCGGCGCCGTGGCCGTGCCGACATCGACCGCCGCCAGCCAACCGGCGTTGCAATGCGTTAGCACATTGACCGGCTGGCCCGGTTGCTTGCGCCGGGCAACTGCCTCGATGAGCGGCAGTCCGTTTTGTCCGATGGCGGTATTGATCGCAATGTCCTGTTCGCAGATCTCAGCGGCGCGCCGATACGCCACCGCAACGCGCTCGCCGCGCGCGCGGTTGCGCACCACCGCGACCATTTCGTTGAGCGCCCATTTGAGATTGATGGCAGTGGGCCGCGTCGCCAGCAAGGCGGCGCAGGCGCGGTCGAGCGCCTCGTCGGACGCGTCCGCGCGCAGCGCCAGGCAAACTCCATACGCCGCAGTGGCGCCGATCAACGGCGCGCCACGCACCAGCATCGCGCTAATCGCGTGCGCCGCGTCTTCCAGGTTGATGAGGCGCGCAGTCGTCAGCCGATGCGGCAGCGCGGTCTGATCGATAATCCCGACCGACCAGCCGTCCGGCTCGAGCCAAATGCTGCGCATCGATTTGCCGTCGACTTTCATGCAGTTCTCTTTGCCGGTTTCTTTGCCGTTCCCTTTGCCGCTCCTTTTAGCGGGCTGCGTTGCTGCCGGAAACTGTCTTCGAATTTCGCTGCTCGGGTCGCCGGCCGGTTGGCGGCAGGGGCCGGTGGCAACTTGCCAGCGCGGCGGACATACAGCAAATTTGCCCGCGCAATTCGCCAAGCAATACGCCAAATAGTGCGTCCAACAGTACTCCCAATGGAGGCGCCGGGTGCCCGCGATCGATTACGAGGCTGAATATAACAATCGCGCCCGCGTCCCGGAGCATCCCGAGATTTTCGCTCGCTGGACGCTGGAAGCGGAGCTTTACCGCGCCGAGATGCTCAAGAACGA
>CATPBC010000231.1 GCA_955652195.1 uncultured Xanthobacteraceae bacterium
ATGCGCTGCCGTCGATTCGGCCGCGCGCACAATCATGTCTTCGATCTTTTCGAGCCCCTCTCCGCCGGCATTGGGCATGCCCAACTCCTTGCTTTTAAGCCTTGTATCGGATCAGATCCGCGCCACATGCACGAACCCATGCGCGAACCAACGACAACGCCTTTGTACCCCGTTTAGCCTTACGGGATGCAACATATGCGCCATCTGTCCCATGCAGAGTTTGCGCTGATTCGTTATCGGCAGGAACACGACCGAGTTTGGCGCTACCCGGGTCTGGATCGGCAAATTCGTACTCACTATGACCATGCCGGCGCACGTGTCTCGGGGGTCAAAGTCACGGCAAACCATGGCGAAGGAAGGGCAATTTGGCCTCGACTCGATCACAGGCGCGCTAGCTGAGGCATCAAAGCGCGCGCCCCCGGTCGAATTGTGGGATCCGCCGTTCTGCGGCAACCTTGATATGCGGATTTCGGCCGACGGCACCTGGTACTATTTGAAGACGCCAATCGGTCGACCGGCGCTCGTCAAGTTGTTCGCTTCCGTGCTCAAGCGTGAGGGCGACAATTACTTCCTGGTCACGCCGGTGGAGAAATGCGGCATCCAGGTCGACGATGCGCCATTCGTTGCCGTCGAACTGAAGGTGGAAGAGGGCGCCTTGGGCCAGGTGCTCAATTTCCGGACCAATGTCGACGAGTGGATCGACTGCGGACCGGATCATCAATTGCGTTTCGACCCCGAACCCGGGACCGGCGGGTTGAAGCCCTATCTGCATGTCAGGCGAGGTTTGTGGGCGAAGGTGACGCGACCGCTGTTTTTTGATCTTGTCGATCTCGGGGAGGAGCGCGAAATCTCGGGCACAGCGCTGTTCGGTGTGTCGTCGATGAGTGCATTTTTCCCGATGGCGCCAGCCGATCAGGTGAAGGATTTTGCGTGAGCGAGCGAGCCGACAGGTTGGATTTGGCGGCAATTGACAATTTCTTCGATCGCGCGCGCTCACGCCTGACGCTCGAAGTGCCGCGGTCCTTGACCGATCCGACTGTCGAGGGCGCGCGCGGCGATCTCGATTTGAACCCGGAGGTCTGGTTACGTGCGGGCGTCAACGCCACCAGGCCAGCCGCGGTGCTCGTGCCGATCATCGATCGTAGCGAACCGACTGTACTTCTGACGTTGCGCACGGCCGCGCTTGCGAGTCATGCCGGACAGGTGGCGTTCCCCGGCGGCAAGATCGATCCGGCAGACGAAAGTCCGGTCGCCGCGGCGCTGCGTGAAGCGAGTGAAGAAATCGGCCTCGCGCCCACGCTCATTGAGCCGATCGGCTACCTCGATCTGTACCTGACATTCTCGGGCTTTCGCATTTTACCGACGGTGGCCCGGGTCAAGCCGGATTTCACCCTCGTCGTTAATCCGCAGGAGGTGACCGAGGCATTCGAAGTGCCGCTGAAATTTCTGATGACGCCGGCCAATCACCAGCGCAAGACGCGCGATTGGAACGGATTCGCGCGCGATTATTACGCGATCCCGTACCAGAACCGCTACATTTGGGGCATCACCGCAGGTATTCTGCGGAATCTCTATGAGCGGGTTTACCGCGAATGATCCGGCCCATCCTTATTGAGATCGGATTGTTTCTCGCGCCGTTCGTCATCTATGCCGCAGTCCTGATGGCGACGCGAGCTGACATGCGACAGCCGTCGGCCTGGACCATGCGGCGCCTTGGTGCGCTTCTGGTCGCGGCACTTATCCTTGTGGTGGCAAGCTTTGTCATGTTCGCGCAGTTTTCAGGCGCGCCGCCGGGTTCGACCTACGTTCCGGCGCATATGGAAGACGGCAAGTTTGTCCCGGGGGCAACGCGGTGAGCGGGCGCGAGGCTCTTGGCGACGCCGCTTGGCTCGCGAACGGCGAAGCGGGTCAGCTCCTGACGCTGCTCGATAGCGATGGCGAGGAAGCGCGCATCGTTGGCGGCGCCGTCCGCAATGCACTGTTGCGCCTGCCCGTCAATGAAATCGATATTGCAACCACGGCGTTGCCGAATGAAGTCGTGCGCCGCGTCGAAGCGGCGGGGTGGAAGGCGGTTCCCACCGGCATAGAGCACGGAACCGTCACGGTTCTCATTGCCGGCAAGCCATTCGAAGTCACGACGCTGCGGCGCGACGTCGAAACCTATGGGCGCAAGGCCAAGGTTGTGTTTGGACGCGATTGGGTTGCGGACGCCGAGCGGCGCGATTTCACTATCAATGCGCTGTCGCTATCGGCAGATGGCAAGTTGCACGATCATGTCGGCGGTCTCGCCGACCTCGTGGCCCGACGCGTCCGCTTCATCGGCGATCCAGAACAAAGAATTGCCGAAGACTATCTGCGCATCCTGCGGTTCTTCCGGTTTTACGCCTGGTACGGGGAGGCTGCGCCCGATCCGGCTGGCCTGCACGCCTGCATCCGTGCCCGCGCCGGCATCGAAACACTCTCGCGCGAGCGGATAAGGACGGAATTGCTGAAGCTCTTGGTCGCGCCACACGCCGCGCCGACACTGGCGCTGATGACCGAGACGGGTCTGCTCGGCGATGTGCTCGGCGGCGTTGCGCTCTTGGCGAGCTTCGAGAACGTGGTGAAAGCCGAGGTCGCCAGCGGATTCGAAGCTGACGCGGTGCGGCGGCTCGGCGCGCTTGGCGTGTGGGTCAAGGAGGACGGCGAGCGGCTGGCGCGGCGGCTGCGCCTATCCAACGCCGATGCCGAAAGACTGAGCGCGCTCGAGGGTTGGTGGAGAGTTTCGCCGGCGGCAGGGGAGAAGTTTGCGCATGCGCTGCTCTATCGCTTGGGCCCCCAGCATTTTGGCGATCAGGTGTTGCTGGCATGGTCGCGTTCGAGCACCGGTGCAGCGGATCCTGCGTGGCGCGCGCTTGCCAAATTGGCACAGACTTGGCGCGTGCCGGGTTTTCCGCTCAAAGCCGCGGATTTTATCGCGCGCGGTGTTGCCGCTGGGCCCGCTTTAGGAGCGGCCATGCGCGCGGCCGAAGAGGCGTGGATTGCGGCCGACTTTCCCGCCGACCGCACCGCGATCGAAGCCATCGCGGATCATGCCGCGCGCGAAGCGAAAACTACGCATTGAGCGCGACAGCGAGGCTCGCGCCGCGCCCGCGCCGCCGGATGTCGTTACGAGTGATTAGGAGGGCTTCAAGACGTCCGCGCGCGCAATGCGCGCAGGCGCTTTCGGGTCAGCGCTGCAAGTTCATGCATGCGCGGCCGCAGCCGTACCGCGATCCGGACGGGCCGCATCTGCTCGACTTGCATTGCGTTGCCGCGCCAGACGAAATCATTGCCGCGCAGGGCGCCAACAAAGAGCGCCGGCAACATCAGGTCGCGGAGCAAGCCATAAAGCGGGTGGAGCGGCGACACGTGCCATCCCGCCGCGGCAGCAAGCGCCATTTCGCCGCCGTACCAGATCGCGCCGAACCCGGCGGCGCAAAGCAGCGCCGGCCAGCCGAAAGTGCTCGCTAAAATTGCGGCGCAGGTGATTGGCAGCACGCCGCCCGAGACGATCTCCGGCAAGAAGTGCATGAAAAAGCTCGCGCGCCGCAACCTCGCCCAGCGCAATTGGCGGTGCCAGACTTCGCTGGCGCTACGGCGGCCGAGCGGCTGCGCCAGCGGCCGGTCGACGAGGCGTACTTTGAGCCCGGCGCCGCGGACGATCTTGGTTGCCGCGGCGTCTTCGGCAACTTCCTTGCCGAGCGCCTCGATGCCTCCGGCGCGCTCGAGGTCTTCGCGCCACCACAGCATGGTCTTGCCCTGGGCGAAGCCTCTGCCAAAGCTGTCGACGATATATTGCCAGCGCGCCTGATAGGTATTGAGGAAAGCGCATTCGATCTCAGCCCAAAATCCGTCCGGACGGGCGCCGATCGGCGGCGACGCGACAAGGCCGGTGTCGGCGCGCCAACTCGCGAACAGTCCCTGAATGTAGTCGCGCGGCATCAGTACATTACTGTCAGCGATGACGATCCAGGGGTGCGACGCGGCGCGCCAGCCCTTGACGACGTTGTTGAGTTTCGGATTCGTGCTCACCCGATCGTCGCCGATTAGTAACCGCGCCGAGACGTTCGGATGGGCGGCAATCAAGCTCCTGACCAGCGGCAGGACGGGGTCGCTGGCGTGGGCGACGCAAAACAGAATTTCATAACAGGGATAATCGAGCTCGAAAGTCGAACGCAGAGTCTCGGCGACATAATTATCAATGCCGCACAGTGGGCGCACCAAGCTGACCGGCGGGTGCCGAGCGGATGACGGACGATGTCGCGTATTCCAGCGCAGCCTGACGATCGCGATCGCGATGCTCGTGGTCTGGACCGCAGTAAGAAGAATGCAGAAAATCGTGGCGGCGAGAATCGGCGCAGTCATCGCCGAGACCGTTAGTTGTGCGTTGTGACAAGCTTGTGACTCTTAACTTTGTTTCTTCAATTGCACTGTGTCCCGCATCATGACTCGCGCGTGTTAACGATTGTTGTCATCGTTCTGCAATGGAGAAAATTTATAACGCGATTCGATTGCAAAAGGCGCGAGAACACGGTCGGTGACGTTCGAGCACGGCACAAGAAAATTCCGTACTCTTTTTATCTCCGATGTGCATCTCGGCGCGCGTGGCTGCCAGGCCGAACAACTCCTCAGCTTTCTACGCTATCACGATGCCGAAACCATCTATCTGGTAGGCGACATCGTCGACGGCTGGCAATTGCGCTCCGGCTGGTTCTGGCCGCAGCATCACAATGACGTCGTGCAGAAGCTGCTGCGCAAGGCGCGTAAAGGCGCGAGGGTCATCTATTTGCCAGGCAATCACGACGAGTTCCTGCGTGATTATTACGGAACGCATTTCGGCGGCATCGAAGTAGTCGAGACCGCAATTCATGCGGCCGCCGACGGCCGGCGCTATCTCGTGGTGCACGGCGACGTGTTCGACATGGTGGTCAAGCACGCGCGGTGGCTCGCGCTGCTCGGCGACACAGCCTATGAAATCGCGATCCTGATCAATCGCTATTTCAATGCGGTCCGCCGCCGGCTCGGCTTCCGCTATTGGTCGCTCTCGCAATGGGCAAAGCATAAGGTCAAGAACGCGGTGAACTACATTGGTGCATTCGAGCAGACACTCGCGGAAGAAGCGCGCCGCCATCACGTCGACGGCGTGATCTGCGGACACATCCATCACGCGGTCATCCACGAGAATTTCGGCATTCACTACATGAATTGCGGCGACTGGGTGGAGAGTTGCACCGCGCTTGCCGAGCACCCCGACGGGCGCTTCGAAATCGTTGCTTGGTCGGATCAGGCCGAAATGCTTCCACCGATGGCGGAGGATGAAGAGGAGCCGATCCTGGCGCGCACCGAAATCGCCGCCTGAAGGGCCAACAGCTGCTTGAGCAGGCGAGGGCGGCAGAATTAGAAACGCTCGCGGCTCAGGCTATTCGAGGCGTATAATCCTCTCGCATGGATCTCGCCGTACGGATCGAGCACTGGCCGCTCGAGCGCCCCTTCACGATCAGCCGCGGCACCAAGACCGAAGCAGTCGTGGTGACCGTAGAGCTAAGACACGGCGGCTGCAGCGGTCGCGGCGAAGCGGTGCCTTATGCCCGCTACGGCGAAACGCCGGAAGGCGTGGCGGCCGCCATCGAAGCAATGCGCCCGGCGCTCAAGAACGGTCTCGACCGCGCCGTGCTGCAAACCGCAATGCCGCCCGGCGCCGCGCGCAATGCGCTGGATTGCGCCTATTGGGACTTTGAGGCGAAACAAAATGGCTGCCGCGCCTATCAATTGGCAGCGCTGGCCACGCCAAAACCACTGGTGACTGCCTATACGGTCTCGCTCGACCATTCCGACGCTATGGCCGATGCGGCGGCACGCGCGGCAAAAATGCCGTTGCTTAAAGTGAAGCTCGGCGGCGGACCAGAGGACGTGGAGCGCATTGCCGCGGTACGCCGCGCCGCGCCGAAGGCTGAGCTTATCGTCGATGCCAATGAGGGATGGGCCGACCGCGATCTTGAACGTAATCTCACCGCCTGCGCGCAAGCAGGGGTCAGCCTGATCGAGCAGCCCCTGCCGGAGGGGCGCGATCTCGCGCTCAAGCAGATCGAGCGGCCGATCCCGATCTGCGCAGACGAGAGCGTCCACGATCGCGCCTCGCTGGACGCGCTAAGCGGCAAGTACGACGCGATCAATATCAAGCTCGACAAAGCGGGTGGATTAACTGAGGCGCTGGCGCTTGCGATGGAGGCCGAGCGCCGCGGCCTCGGTATAATGGTCGGCTGTATGGTGGCGACTTCGCTGGCGATGGCGCCGGCTATGCTTGTGGCGCAGCGTGCACGGATCGTCGATCTTGATGGGCCGCTGCTTCTCGCCAAGGATCGCGCGCACGGCTTGCGCTATGAAGGTAGCCTCGCTTATCCGCCGGAGCCCGCTCTATGGGGATGAGGCGGCGCTAGTGCCACGAACCCGAAGTTCGCACAAGTTTGCGGAGCGCTTGGATGCGAACTTCGGGTTCAGAAGCGGCACTACAAGGATAGAAGTTGCTAGAACCTATCTCAAAATTGCCGGTTGCTGTCGATCCGCTATAAGAGTCGGATGATTCGGCTCACGGACGAGCAGTGGGAACGCATCCGGAAGCATTTTCCGGAAGAGCATATTCCGGATGGTCGTCCTGGGCGCAAGCCGATCCCGGCTCGTCGCGTGCTGGAAGCGGTACTGTGGATTCTCAACACCGGCGCGCAGTGGCACATGCTGCCGCAAAGCTATCCGAACTACAAAACGGTCCATCGGCGCTTTCAGACTTGGTGCCGCGAAGAGATTTTGCGGCAGGCGTTGACGGATGTCGCCAACGAGCTACGCGACAGCGGCGCGCTGGACGAAGAAGAATGTTTCATTGACGCGACATTTGTGATGGCGAAGGGCGGTGGGGCCGAGATCGGGCCAACAAGGCGCGGAAAAGGTATGAAAATCATGGCGATAGTTGATCGCCATGGCTTGCCGCTGTCGGTCAGCACGCACGCGGCCAACCATCACGAAGTGCGCTTGGTGCAGCTGTGCTTCGACTTCTACATGATCGAAGCCAAGCCGGAGAATTTGATCGGCGACCGCGCTTACGACAGCGATGCGCTGGACGAAGAGTTGCAACGAAACGGCATCGAGATGATCGCACCGCACCGCGCCAATCGCCGCAAGACGATTACGCAAGATCGGCGACGGCTCGGCCGGTACCTGCGCCGCTGGCTCGTCGAGCGCTTCTTCGCCTGGATCCAGTGGCAGCGCCGCATCCTGGTCCGCTGGGAGTACTACCCCCAGAACTTCCTCGGCTTTGTTCAGCTCGCCTGCCTCGTTATCTTGTTCAGGCAATTTTGAGATAGGTTCTAGTGTCCTTATCGATTCCGAAGTTCGTACGAGCGCGCCATAAATGCTTACGAACTTCGGAAT
>CATPBC010000232.1 GCA_955652195.1 uncultured Xanthobacteraceae bacterium
CCATCAGGTCTTTTTCGTCAAAGTCGGTGAGCCGCACCGTCTGGCTGGCTTCCGCCTTATCGACAACGATGGCCTTGAAGGTTCCCATGCGGACAATTCTCCCGGCTCCAGTTTGTCATGGCCGGGCTTGTCCCGGCCATCTACGTCTTGCAACTTCTAACACACGAAAGACGTGGATGCCCGGGCACAGGGCCGGGCATGACGAAAATTGGTTCAGGCCGGCACTGCGGCGATGCGCGCGACCGGCTTCTCCACAATCGGCATATTGATCAGTGCCGAGAGCACGCCGAATAGGATCGCCAGCCACCAGACCATATTATACGAGCCGGTGCGGTCGAACACGATGCCGCCGAGCCAGACGCCGAGGAAGCCGCCGACCTGATGACTGAAAAAGGCGAACCCGGCGAGGGTCGCCAGCCAGCGAGTCCCGAACATCAAAGCGATGATGCCGTTGGTCGGCGGTACCGTGGACAACCACATCAGGCCCATCGTTGCGCCGAATACAACGCAGGTGAACGACGTGACCGGGAATGAAATGAATACGAGGATTGCCGCGGCCCGGACGAAATAAATGAACGACAGCAGATAGCGCTTCGGCATGCGGTCGCCGAGCCAGCCGGCGGTGACCGACCCGACGATATTAAACAGTCCGATCGTCGCGATGGTCCAACCCCCGACCTGGGCGGAAAGCCCACGGTCGACGAGGTAAGACGGCAGATGCACGGTGATAAATTGGAGCTGAAAGCCGCAGGTGAAGAAGCCGAGCACCAGCAACACATAGGAACGGTGGACGAACGCTTCGCTCAGGGCCTGGCGCAGCGACTGCGATTCGCTGGAATGCGCGGCTTCCGGCGGCGTCGCCAGGGCGAGCGAAAGCGGCAGCACTGCGAGCATGCTGACCGCGAAAATCACCAGCGTCTCCTGCCAGCCGAAGACGTCCATCAGCGCGACCGCGACCGGCGAATAAAGAAACTGACCGAATGAGCCCGCCGCGGTGCCGAAACCGAACGCGCGCGACCGCCATTGCAGCGGCACGATCTTGCCAAGCGCCGCCAGCACGACCGGGAAGGAACAGCCGGCAAGCCCGAAGCCGATCAGCACGCCGGCCGAGAGGTCGAGCATCGGTGCGCTCGTGCTATGAGCCATCAGCACAAGGCCAAGCGCGTAGAGCAGAGCGCCGCCGCACAGCACCCGCACACTGCCGAATCGGTCGGCGATGATTCCGCCGAGCGGCTGGCCGACGCCCCACAACAGGTTCTGCAACGCGAGTGCAAAGGCGAATACGTCGCGGCCCCAATGATTGGCACTGGACAGCGGCGTGAGGAAAAAGCCGAGCGTCGAACGCGGCCCGAACGCGATCAGCGCAATCAAGCTGCCGAAACCGATGACAAGCGCAGGCGTGCGCCAGCTGGCAACGGTCTTGGTAGCAATGGTCTTGGTGGCAATGGTTTTGGAAACGTCGCTCATATCGCCCCGGCAAAACTGAGATTCGAAAAGCCGCGCAGCATAAGGGTTGAGGTTGGATGTCCCAAACGGAAATTGCCAGCTCGCGGATCGCCCAGTGCATGGCTGTTCCGCCGCTGCAGCGGAGCGTCAGCGCCGGCCGGGCTTAATTTGGACTGTGCGTTTGCCATAATTCGCCGCAGTGACTATGGATTTCGCGGCAAGGAGTGATAATGCCGCCCCGCCCTACAGCGCCTTTTCCTATGTCGCTCTTGCGCGCCGATGCTTTCCTTTCGCCGCTCGAAATCGAGGCGGCAGTGACCCGCGCGCTCGAAGAAGACCTGGGCCGCGCCGGGGACATCACCTCCATCGCTACTATCCCCGAAGATTTGGAAGGCCGCGCCACGGTCGTCGTGCGGCGGGCCGGTGTCATTGCGGGCTTACCGCTGGTCGCCGCGGCTTTCCTGCGGCTGGCGCCAGAAATCGCGGTTGCTCCACATGCGCGCGATGGCGAGCCGGCGCAGCGCGGCGGCAATCTGATGACTATTTCCGGCAATGCCCGGGCGATACTCGGCGCCGAACGCGTTGCGCTAAATTTTCTCGGTCATCTGTCAGGCATCGCCACCGCCACCGCCGCCTTCGTTGCCCGCATCGCGCATACCAAGGCGCGCATCGTCTGCACCCGCAAGACCACGCCAGGACTGCGCGCGCTGGAGAAATACGCCGTGCGTTGCGGCGGCGGCTATAACCATCGTTTTGGTCTCGATGACGCGATCCTGATCAAGGACAATCACATCGCCGTCGCTGGCGGAATAAAGGCGGTTCTGGAGCGCGCCAAACAAGCCGCCGGGCATCTGGTCAAGATCGAGATCGAAGTCGACTCGCTTGAACAACTCAAGGAGGTGCTCGATGTCGGTCTTGCCGATGTCGTGCTGATCGACAATTTCGATCTGCAATCCATGCGCAAGGCCGTCGCCATGGTGAGCGGCCGCCTCGTGATCGAAGCATCCGGCGGCATCACGCTCGAGACCGCGGCAGCGATTGCGGAAACCGGCGTTGATTACTTGTCGTCGGGGGCGCTGACCCACTCGGTCCAGAATCTCGATGTCGGTTTGGACATCGCGATGTGAGGCGTCGACCTCACTGATCCGCTCGTCCCCGCGACGGCGGGGACCCAACCTTAAACTAGGGCGTGTACTCATAAAATCGCGATCGCGATGAGCGACAGGTGTCAATGTCCGCTTTCCCCCCGAAAGCTGCCGCGGCTGTTGCCGACCAGCGCGTCCGCTAAGGGCCGATTGTGTTGCAAAAGTCGCTAAACGCTGAGCGTTGATTTTTTCGGCTAAAACCTAAACAAGCGAGAACTGCTAATAAAGGCGACTCGAGACCAATTACGGAAGCCACTGGTGAGTTCAGCGCGAGATCATGTGACCCCCCACATCC
>CATPBC010000233.1 GCA_955652195.1 uncultured Xanthobacteraceae bacterium
CCGCCGAGCATGGCAGCCGCCTACTCTGCTTGAGCGCTAGTGGCGTTGAGCGTCAGCTGTAAGTCACTCCCCAATAGGAGCGTCAAACAAACGACCGACAACAGCCCAAATTAGAGCACTGCCCGCCCAATCGTCGACTTTATCAACAGCATCGACCCTAAGCGGACATTTCATTTCGACAAGAATCGCGAAATGCCGTGCTAGCGTTGGACGCGTGTGCTGGGAACCTTTTGTTCTAACCCGCATCTAACGCACAGTAACCAAGGACATTGCCTATGGCTTTAACCCCGGTCCAACAGACCAAAGCCGACGTCCACACCGATGAGGAATTGGTGGCCCGCGCTCGCGCACGGGACGAAGCGGCGGTACGCGCCATCACGACCCGGTACAATCGCCGCCTGTTCCGGGTGGCGCGGAGCATCTTGCGCGATGACGCCGAAGCCGAAGACGTGGTGCAGGAAACCTACGTGCGTGCCTTCACCGGCCTCGACATGTTTCGCGGCGATGCTGCTTTCGGCACCTGGATCACGCGCATCGCAATGAACGAGGCCCTTGGTCGCCTGCGCAAGCGGCGGCCTACGGTCGACTGGGAGACCTACGTCGAAACTCGCCCTCAGGCGCAGATTATCGACTTCCCTGTCTCGGCGGCCAGCAACGATCCGGAGAAAACGATGGCGCAAGGCGAAATCCGTGTCGTTCTCGAAAAGGCGATCGACCAACTTCCAGATTCATTCCGAGCCGTCTTCGTTGCGCGCATTGTCGAGGCCATGACTGTCGAGGAAACCGCCGATTTGTTCGGCCTCAAACCCGAGACGGTGAAGACAAGGCTGCATCGCGCCCGCACGCTGTTGCGCGATGCCTTGGACAAGCAGTTTGGCCCCGCGCTCACAAATACTTTTCCGTTCAGCGGCCATCGTTGCGAGGCCATGACCGAGAAGATGGTCCAGCTCATCTGCCGCTGAGGCGGGAACCTCCACCCGCCTCACGCATCCAACTTGCGTGTTGATGCACGGCACGGCCATTCGGCCCGTGTGAAACGGAGGTATCCCATGATTGCAAAATTTACCGCAGGGCTCGCTGCGCTTTGCGTGCTGACCGGCGTCTCGTTCGCGCAAGGCAGCGCCAAGCCGACCGATCCTCAGATCGCCCACATCGCCTACACGGCGGGACAACTCGACATCGATGCCGCCAAGCAGGCGCTCGCGATCACCAAGAACAATGACGTGAAAGCTTTCGCCGACGACATGGTCCGCGACCATACCGCGGTGAACAAGCAGGCGATCGATCTGGTGACCAAGCTCAAGGTCAAGCCGGAAGACAACGACACCAGCAAGGCTCTGACCAAGGCGGCGGTCGACAAGCGTGCCGAATTGGCCAAGCTCTCAGGTCCTGCCTTCGACAAGGCCTACGTTGCCAACGAGGTTGCCTATCACAAGACCGTCAATGGCGCGCTCGAGACGCTGTTGATCCCGTCGGCCAGCAATGGCGAACTCAAGAGCTTGCTGCAAACCGGCCTGAAGATCTTTCAGGGCCATCAGCAGCATGCCGAGCACGTTGCAGCCGAACTCAAGTAAGGAGTTCTGTTATGACGCCGAGATGGATTCTGACTGCTTTAGTTCTGTGCTGGTTGGGCTCCGTCTCGGCGCATGCGGAAACCATACAAGTTACGATCGACAAGCTGGTGTTCTCACCCACTGAAGTGAACGCCAAGGTCGGCGACACCATCGTATGGAACAACAAGGACATCCTGGCGCACACCGCCACTGCAGATAACAAAGACTGGGATGTCATGATCGGGTCGAAGCAGACCGCCAGCCTGGTGCTGAAAAACGCAGGCAGCATCGATTACTTCTGCAAGTTTCATCCCAACATGAAGGGACGCGTTGTCGTCGCGCCCTAAAGTGGCGTGGGCCTCTTCTGAAAAATAAACAGCGTTCGCAACGGACGCCATACTCTAAACGGACCTAGCCTACCCTCATCACCAAGGAGATAACCATGACACAGGCTGTTTCAACTTCTATCACAAGACGAAGCGTGGTCGCAGGGCTGGCGCTGACCGCGGCCCCAGTTGCTGTATTGGCTGGGGCGGGAAACGCGTACGCGCAGGCGCAGCAAACCATGCCTGAGAAAAGTCTGTACGAGCGACTGGGCGGCGTCTTCGCCATCGCGGCGGTAGTGGATCACTTCAGCGACGCCGTCGTGAAGAACCCCATCGTCGGCCAGAAGTCCAAGAACCCGCAGCTGCGGGAATGGCACACCCAGAGCCTGGGAAGGCTACCCGGCCTCAAGTTCATGCGAACGCTTTGGGTCTGCAACATTTCGGGTGGGCCCTTCCAGTTCACGGCCACAAAGCCTGGCACGACGCCGCTCGGCCTTGAGGAGGCTCACCGGGATCTCCGGATTTCCCCCGCAGAATTCGATGAGGTCGCAGCGGAACTCGGACGGACCCTGGACTTCTTCAAGGTCCCGAAGCGCGAGAAAGGCGAAGTCTTGGCAGCCTTCGCCGCCCACAAAAACGAGGTCACCGCTGGCTACGCCGCCAAGCGTGGCTGAAGCTTGCGGTGTTTCTTCCCAGGCCAGACGATCCCGCCTAGCCAAACCTGGGCGGGATTGTCCGCGTCGACCAGGTGATCGCATGAATGGCGGAATGTCCGCTCTTGGCCCTTATCGGAAGTGGCGCAATGTCCGACATGAGTCCGAAATGCGCAGCATAACGGACATCAGTTGGAGTGTGACGCCATCGTGCAGCGCAGGTGGGTCAGGTGATGAACAAAGGGTAGTAAAATGCCGGACAGGCCGACGTTTTCCTTAAGAGACTGCTGCAAAGTC
>CATPBC010000234.1 GCA_955652195.1 uncultured Xanthobacteraceae bacterium
ATGCGGCTTCTCCGGCGTGCCCAAACCGGCGAGCGTGACGATCCTGGCATCGCCGACCGCCGAGATCGGCGTGATGCAGGAGCGGATCGGCTGACCATCGAGATGCACCGTGCAGGCGCCGCATTGCGCCAAGCCGCAGCCAAAATGAGGATTGTTCAATTCGAGATCGTCGCGCAGCACGTAAAGGAGCGGAGTGTCGGGATCGGCTACGACAGCGTGACTCTTGCCATTGACGTTCAATGAAAATTTTTCAGTCATCGTAGCGCGTCCTCCTGGCGCGGTGGGAGCTTAGCTGTTGGCACGTCCGCCGCTTTTTGATCGCTGCAAACTATTCTCAAACTATGCGTTTGGGAACACGACTGGGATAAGCGAATTCCTGCCATGCTTGCGGCGTCTGGCGCTAAACGCCATTCGCGAGCGTCTCCACTGACGCAAACAGATCGCGCACCTGAGATTCCGCGATATTGCGGGTGATGAAAACAATCCGGCTGTTGCGGTTTTGGTCCGGCCACGATTGCAATTCCACCGGCGGATGGGCGAGATGCTGCACATATTGTACGACCACAGGGCCTGGGCAGCCGGCGACATTGAGAATGCCCTTGACGCGCAAAAGATCGCCGCCACGCAGCGCGATCAGCGTCTCCATGGCGCGCGTGAAGACCGGCCATTGCATCGGTTTCTGCCGCTCCAACACAAAGCTTGAGATTCCGTCGCTGTGCTCGGCTTCGGCAATAAAGCTGCTGCGCTCCGCCATCGCCGGCGCAATGAACTGATCCGGATCGAGCGCACCCGCGACCGCGACGTCGATCGCCGCACGCGGATTGAGTTCTTGCAAGTGCCGGATCAGTAGTTCGACCTCAGCCGCGCCGGCGAGATCGCTTTTCGAAATGACCAGGCGGTCCGCCAGGATTACTTGCTTGCGCGCCTCGGCAGTGGTTTTGAGGTTTGCTTCCCCGTTCACCGCATCGACCACCGCGAGCAGCACATCGATGTGGAATTCGCCGCCAAGCGCGCGGTCGGTCGAGAATGTCTGCAGGATCGGCGCCGGATCGGCAAGCCCGGAGGTCTCAATGACGATCCGCGCAAAACCCGGCACCAAGCCGCGTTCGCGATCGATCAAAAGCTGGCGCAATGCCAATTGCAGATCGCTCCGCGTGATGCAGCAGACGCAGCCATTGCCGAGCAGCACGGTCTGCTCGGCGCTGTCGCGCACCAAAGCATCGTCAATGCCGACGGCGCCGAATTCATTGACAATCACCGCCGTTCCCTGCCCCTCCGGTGATTCGAGAAACCGCCGGATCAGCGTCGTCTTGCCGGCGCCGAGAAAGCCGGTCATCACAGTGACCGGAATTCGCGCGCCGCGGTCGCGTTTGAGCCTGCGCCCGAACAAGCCTGCTTCGCGCGACGGGAAAAGATCGAGCATAATCACCTCTCCCCGCACGCGGGCAGAGGGAGTTCGCGACGCTTCAACATCAAAAATCCATCTCCAAGATATAGAGCCCGCCGACGTGACGATCGACCGTGTAGACGATGCCGCGCTCGTCAACGAACACGTCGTTCATCTGAATTGTTCCGGTCGGCGCGCCGGCAGGCGCCGGCGGCATGAAAATGCCGACCTCTTTCGGCTGGTAAGGATTGGCAATGTCGTAGGCGCGCAAACCGCCATTAAAGAAGGTGCCGAGCACGATCTGATCGGACTGCCACGCTGTCGGCAGCGGCACATTCTCATGAATATTGTGGGCGCCGAACCGTCCTGCTTGGGCGTAAATGCGGTGATCGGGCATCGGGCAGGTCGCGATCGGCACGAGATTGGTCTCGTCGCGCGCATCCAGAACCCAGATCAGTTTCGGCCAGTCCTTGCAGTTGTTCTCGGTCGACTCGTCAGTCACCAGCATCAGCCCGCGGTCAAACAGCGGAACCACGGTATGCATGAAGCCGGTGTAAGGCGGCGAATTGGTCCAATGTGAAATTTTCTTCGGATTGGCCTTGTCGGAAATGTCCAGCACGAACATGCCGCCGTCGATATAGGCGAGGTAGCAACGGTCGCCGCGCTGCGGATAGACGTTGGTGTTGTGAGCGCGGTAGCCTTTATCGATTGGATGCCGCGGCGGCGGCATCACGTTGTCGCCTTGCCGCGTGCCCGGCATCCACCAGCGGCCGATTTCGACCGGCTTCGACGGATTGCGCACGTCGACGCAGCGATAGAACTGGTCGTCGTTGGGATTGGTAGGAACGAAATCGCGCGAGCCGGAGGCGCAATGCACGAATTCGCCGTCACAAAACCAAAGCTGATGCACGCCGCGCGAATGCGGCCCCGAGCAATCGAACAAGGAAATCGATTTTGGGTTTTCCGGTTTGGAAATATCGAATAGTTCGAAGCCGGCGGGCTTTAAATCCTTTTTCGATGTCTGGTACGCCACCGCCATCAAGTTTCCGCTGGTTTCCAGCGAGTTCGAGCGCATATTGGCGTGCGGCAGATCGGTCTGGCACACCACTTTAGGTTTGCGCGGATCGGAAACATCGACGGCGGTGAAATTCTTCGGCGCGCTCTCATGCGCCAGCCAGATGATGCGTCGGCCATCCGGCGCGATCTGCACTGACATGCCCTCGCCCATGCCGCCGAACCCGCCGAGCATATCGTGCGCCAGCAGCTTGAAATTCCAGATGACGGGTTGATAGCCCTTGGTCAGCGGGCTTTCGTCTTTGCTCAGCATCGCTCAAATCTCCTGTCGGGTACAAATTAAGTGTCGATGGGTCGTCCCTTACGATCCGGCGCGCGCGCGTTCCATGAAATCCGGGCGTAGCGCCGCCTTCCAATCGGGAATTGCGCTGATCTTCTTGTCCGCCAACAGGATCTCGGCCTGCTGCTGCATGTAAGGCTGCAGGTCGCGGGGAAAACCGGGATTAACTTCGACGCGCGACAGCGCCCTGGCGAACGTGTCGAGCGACATGTTGTAACCCTTGTCCGTATAAAACTTGTAGATGACGTCGGCGACTTTTTGCGGAGCATTCTTGAAATCGCCGGCGACATCGAGCCAGGCCTTCAGATAAGCGATGACAGTGTCCGGCTTTGTTTGCACAAAATCAGGCGTTGCCGCCATGAAGACCGGCATTTGATCGACGCTGGAGAAGTCCATCAGATCATTGCCAATGCCGTCAGCGACGGCGACCACGTTGTAGGGCTCGACGTTGACCATCGCGTCCACGGTCTTGGCGGCGAGCGCGGCGACCATATTGTTCACGTCCATGCGAACTTCAACGTAATCGCCTTTGTTGAGGCCGTGTTGCGGCATGATCGTATCTACAAAGACGTTGCCTACCGATGAGCCGGTCTGGTTGGCGATCCGGCGACCGCGTAACTCTTCCACTTTGGTGATGTTCAAATCCTTGCGCGTGGTGATCCGCGCCGTTTTACCGACATGCTCGATCAGCGCGATCGCCACCAGGCTGCCTTTGGCATTACCGACGACGAACGATTGGGCGGCATAGGTGCCGAGATCGACCTGCCGCGCCACCATCTGTTGCATGGTCAGGTTGCCGGACGGGACGGCGAATTCCTCCACCGCGATCCCATGCTTCTCGAGATAACCCGATTTCAACAGGTAGTAGGTCGGCATGCCCCAGATATTGGTTTGATAGCCTTGGCGGATGGTCGCTGCGGCGGCGCCGGCACGGCTCGCAGCCAAGCCAAGCACCAACGCGCCTGCGCCAGTCGCGGCAAGGCACTGACGTCGCGTAAGAGCCAACTGTGGTTTTGTCCACTGAACTTTCATCGTATTTCCTCCAGCTTTTTGTTTTTCTGGTTCTCATTTTTTCACTTCGTTCGTTGCGTGGATTTGATCCGGCAGCCCTCTCACGTTCGCTGCTATCACGTTCGTTGTTCCTGCCCGAGCAGATGCAGCAGCTGTTTCTGGTAGTCGAGAAATTCCACGCTGAGCGGGTCGCGTGGCCGCACCAGCCGGATCGGCACTTCGGTTTTGACCGTTCCAGGATGTGGCGTCATGACCAGCACGCGATCGGCCAGAAACACCGCCTCGGCGACATTATGGGTCACATAGATCACGGTCTTGCGTGTCGTCCGCCAAACCTCGGCGAGCAGCCGCTGCATCTCATCGCGCGTTAAGGCGTCAAGCGCCGCGAACGGCTCATCCATTAACAATACCGCGGGATTGTAAGCGAGCGCACGAGCGATCGCGACCCGTTGCTGCATGCCGCCGGACAGATGATGCGGATAGGAGCGGGCAAAATTTTCAAGCTTCACGAGCCGAAGCTGTTCCAGCGCAATCGCGTCGCGTTCCGCCTTCGGCAGGCCTTTCATTTCAAGCCCGAACGCCACATTGCCGAGCGCCGTACGCCATGGAAATAGCTGCGCGAAATCCTGGAATACGACGCCGCGATCCATGCCGTAGCCCCGCACCGGCGCACCACCGATCCGGATTTCACCGCCGGTTGGGGTCAAAAAGCCTGCCATGATGTTCAAAAGCGTCGACTTGCCGCACCCGCTCGGCCCGACGATGCAGAGAAATTCAGAGGTCTCGATACCGAAGCTGACGCCGTGAACGGCCGGGACCGCTCCGCTCGGCGTCTGGTAGGTAAGCGTGATGTCGCGCGCCTCGATATGGACCATCGCCCGCTTCCCGCCGCTTCCCGCCGCTTCCCGACTTGGCGTCTTCACCCTAACATGCAGGCTTCTGTTTCGAGCCGCGCTTTGTGCCAGAAGGCTTGTGCCAGAAGGCTTGTGCCAGAACGTTTGGCCGGCGGCCAGACGCAAAAGGATCGCCACGATGAATTCGATGCCGGTTAAGCGTGCCGCTGCGGCAATCGCGTTTGCAATCGGCCTCGCGGTGACGGCGCCGGCATGGCCGGACGCATTTCCCAGCCGGCCCATTCATCTCATCGTCAACTTCGCGCCGGGCGGCACTGGCGACATTGTCGCGCGGCTGGTCGGTAACCGGCTGTCGAGCGTGCTCGGGCAATCGGTCGTCGTCGAGAACCGGCCTGGCGCCGGCGGCACATTAGGCGCACGCGACGTGGTTGGCGCCGAACCGGACGGCTACACGCTCACCGTCGCGCAGACGCCCGAAATTGCGATCAATCCGTTTTTCATGAAAGGCGCCGGCTACGACCCGCGCAAGGACCTGCAAGCTATTGCGCTTGCCGGCGTCGTGCCGCTGGCGCTGGTCGTGCCTGCGAATGCGCCTTATGCGACCATGGCGGAGTTCGTGAAGTTCCTGCGCACCACGGATCGGTCGGTGACCTTCGCCTCGGCCGGCATCGGCACACCCGGCCACCTCGCCGGCGAGTTGTTGAAGCTCAAACTCAACAACAAACTGACGCATGTGCCGTATAAGGGCGCCGCGCCGGCCTTGAACGACGTGGTGGGCGGGCATGTCGATTTCTATTTTCCGGGATTTCCCGCCGCCGTGCCGCTGATGCAAGGCGGCAAGGTTAAACTGCTCGCGGTTTCGTCAGGCAAGCGCTCAAGCGCGGCGCCGGAGATTCCCACCGTCGCCGAAGCGACCGGAATTGCGGATTTCGATTTCAGCCTTTGGGTCGGATTCCTTGGGCCGCGCGCCCTGCCGATGGACGTTGCGCAGCGGTTGAACAAAGCAATCAACGGCATTCTACTTGAACCCGATATGAAGTCGCGCTTGCAAAACGACGGCATGGAGATTTCGACGTTGTCGATGGATGAATTTGCCGGCTTCGTTCGCGCTGAGATCGCCAAATATCAAGCCATCATCACGGCCGCGGATATCAAAGCCGAGTAACTACAGGAGCGTTTTCCGGAAACACCATCTTTTCGAAAACTGCTTTCCAGTTTTCGGCGTCACACGCGGGTGTCCCGATTCCGAAGTTCGCAAGTGTTTGCGGCGCCTCTGATGCGAACTTCGGAATCAAAGGGACACTAGCATATTTACGATTCTAGTGTGGTTTTTGGATTTGAAGTTCCTATCCGAGCCAGCCGCTTAATCGTAGGAACTTCAAATCCACCACACTAGCCCCGCGCGGACTGCGCCATGCCCCAGCGGTAGATCGTGGCGCGCTCGACCGAGCCGAACACCAAGCGCTCGGTCGCAAAGCCGATACCGCCGATGACGAGAAGCGATGCCAGCATCATATCGGTATCGAGAAATTGCTTGGCGTCGAAGATGACCCAGCCCAATCCCCAATCCGAACCCGCCAGCATTTCGGCGCCGATCACCGCGATCCAGGAGCGCAGGAACGATTGGCGCAAGCCGGCAATGATGAACGGCGACGCGCCGGGAATAATGACTTTCCAGAATAGTGCGTGTTCGTTGGCGCCCATGGCGCCCGCGGCGCGCAGCCAGATCGGGTTGACCGAGCGCACGCCGGACCAGGTATTGAGCAGCATCGGAAACAGCGCAGCATAAAAGACAATGAGCACGCTCACGGTATTGCCGAGACCGAACCAGAGGATGAAAACCGGCACCCAGGCAAGCGACGGAATCGGCATCAGCGCACTGGTGAGCGGCAGGACGAAATTTTCCACCGGCCGGAAACGGCCCATCATCACGCCCAAAGGCAGGCCGATGGCGATCGCACAGCCAAAACCGACCACCACCCGATAGAGCGTCGCCGCCGCATGAAACAGCATGGTGCCGTCGAGCAACGAAGCAAACAGCGTGTGCGCGATTGAACCAAGGGTCGGTGTCAATGCCGGCGGGAAGTAGCCGCTGCGCGCGACCACTTCATAGAGCGCGGCGGCCACAACGAGGGTCAGCACGCCGCGCCGCAATGAGTCCGACCGGACCGGCGATGCGCGTTTGTCCGTCATGTCATCATGCCCCATCGCACCACGGTGAAATTCTCCAGGGGCGCAAACACGAATTTCTCCAGCGCGAGTCCGATGAGCGCGATTACCGTGATCCCGGCCAGCATCACATCGGTGTTGAGGAATTCTTGCGCGCCGAAAATCAGCCAGCCCAATCCCCACGGAACGGCGGCCAGCATTTCGACCGCGACCAAAATGCGCCACGCCTGCGCCAAGCCGAGCCGAAGGCCGGTGACGATGTACGGCAGCGCGCCGGGCAGAACGACGTGCCGAAACAACCGGCGATCGTCCGCGCCCATGACCTGCGCCGAACGCAGCCAGATCTCCTTGACCGCTTTCACGCCGGTCCAGGAATTGTAGATGATCGGAAAAGCGGAAACGAAAGCGACTAGCGCCACCGCGGGAACGTTGCCGGCGCCGAACCACAGCAGGAAGAGCGGAGCATAAGCGAGACCCGGAATCGGCGCGCCGATGCTCACCAGCGGCAGCAAAATATCTTCGGCCCGGCGCGAACGGCCCATGAGGACGCCCGCCGCAATTCCCGCGCAGGCCGCCAGCGTAAAGCCGACGATCAACCGTACGAGCGTGTCCAAGGCGTGATGTGGCAGAACGCCATTCGCGGTCAGCCGCGCGAAAGTTGCGGCGATCGCCTCCAAAGGCGGGAAGAACTGAACGGGCAAAAGTCCGAGATGCGCGATGGCCTCCCACAATGCGCCGACCACGACGAACGGATAGGCGTTGCGCCAGGCGCGCAAGAAAAGATGACACTCGCCGATCGCCGGAGCGGCGCCGAATTTTCCATGTTCAACGACATCGTGCATGGCGTTCACAGGATAATGTGAGCCTGGACCGGCGGACAAGCATTCTTCCGCTGTCAGCGTTGCAGCAGTTGCGCGCTGTGCTAGGACATCATGGAACGTGAAGGAGTTGGCGATGGCACCGAGTAACACGCAGAAAATCGGCTGGATCGGCATGGGCCGCATGGGCTTTCCCATGGCCGAACGGCTGATCAAAGCGGGCCACGATGTGTCGATCTGGAATCGCACCCGCTCCAAGGCGGAGCCGCTTGCCAAGATCGGCGGCAAGGTCGTCGATCGCCTATCGGATTTGAAATCGGTCGATGTGCTGTTCTCGATCGTCGCCACCGGCAACGACGTGGCGGACGTGCTGTACGGCGAGCACGGCGTGGCCGCCGGCGGCGGCAAAATGCCACCGGTGGTCGTCGATTGCTCGACCATTGCGGTCGAGGAATCCGCGGCAATCCGTCAACGGCTCAAGGCGCTCGGCGCCGATTTCGTCGCCGCGCCGGTGAGCGGCAACGCCAAAGTGATCAAAGCCGGCCAGCTCTCGGCGGTGGTCTCGGGCGCCGAAGCGGCCTGCAAGATCGCTATGCCTCTGATCGAGGTGTTCGCCCCGCGCGGCGTGTCGTATGTGGGTGAAGGTGAACTGGCGCGCGTCTGCAAAATCGCGCACAACGTGATGCTCGGGGTGGTAATGGAAAATCTGATCGAGATCACGCTTCTTACCAACAAGATGGGCGTGCCGCGCCACGCCTTCCTCGCGTTCCTCAATAATGGGGTGATGGGCTCGATGTTCACCCGCTACAAATCGCCGGCGCTCGTCAATCTCGACTGGGCGACGACGTTCACGCCGGAGCTCCTGCGCAAGGATCTCGA
>CATPBC010000235.1 GCA_955652195.1 uncultured Xanthobacteraceae bacterium
GGTGCAGGAAGATATCGCCGGACACGAGAAGGAAAAAAAGAAACAGCACCGTGGTGAAAAACCCGCTGGCAAAGTTTCGCGTTCCGGTGAAGAGCGTCGTCAAAAAAGCTGCACCTCGCTCCGAGACGGCCCCATTTGGTGAAGATGCCGTTCCGCCAATATCTTCCACCTGTTGCAAAAACAGTTGCAGTGTATTGATAGGCGCCCGCATGAAACTCAGCCGCTCCTCAAGTCGAGGAATGCCTTCCGGAAGCTTGGCTGCCCAGGTACGCGCCGGGCCTGAAATAGCCGTTCCCAAGCCGACGATCGTTCCGAATAGGGCAAGGATCAATAGCAGCGCCGCGGGCAATCGCGGTATGTGCAACCGCTCCAACACGCGCAAGGCTGGTTCAAGCAGGAGCTTGAGAACGATAGCAAAGACCAGCGGCAACACGATCTCGCGCGCAACAAAGGCTGTGGTCAGCAGCGCAAGGACGAAGAGACCACCAAGGAATGTTGCTTTCGGATCTGAAGGCAGGGGCATTTCTTCCGGCACTTCTGCCGGCAGCACGGCCTCGATCTTCTGATCATTAGGTGCCATGTTCAACACCACATCAATGTTTGCGTGCTCTCGAAGTTTTGAGAATCGGTGGGCACCCGCTATACCATGCTGACACTATCTCGATATAAAGAAAGTCGTCCGTAATCTATGCCGGACGGCCGAACCGTTCCCCCACCACGCCGAAACGTACCGTAGTTGAGCGGCGACCTTGGCGCCAATCTTGATGAGCTTTTCCTGCAGGCTGGTCGCCGATGCGGTAATCTCTTTTCCGCTGGTACGAAAGTCACGTTACAATCGAACCAAATCGCGTTAACCGGAGAAACCGCTATGCATATGTCTGCTGAAAGTCTGCTGGTCATATTGTTGATTGGCGCTATTGCGGGCTGGCTGGCCGGCCAAATCGTGCAAGGGACGGGCTTTGGTTTGCTTGGCGATATTATCATTGGAATCGTCGGCGCTTTCATCGCCAGTTGGTTGTTTCCCCAACTCGGTTTTCATCTTGGAGCTGGGATTGTTGCAGAGATCATTGCTGCGACCATCGGCGCCGTGCTGCTGCTCGTGATCATGAGGTTGGTCCGGCGACGCGGGCGTTGGTAGCCGCGCTGCCAGCGGTTTCGACCTCGGCATCGGTGCGAACCGGAGCAGCAGGCAAAACACATGCTGCCGCGCCGACTGTGATCGGCGCCGCACCAAATTGTCGCGTCTGCACCGCGTAGCGGCCCGCCGGTGCTCCAGCGCTGCGACCGGGCACAACACCCCTTGCACACGAGGAATGGAAACCGCGCGGCCACGATCTTACTGGTCTGTCTTGCTGCGGGGAATGCCGATGACGACAATGACCGCGTCACTGGCGGCAGCCGGTTGGACTCTTTGCGGCAATTTAACTAAAGCCAGCAATTCGCTACCGCAATCGATAAAAGTTGCATTGGACTTTGAACCATAGCACGTTCCATTCGTCCAATTCGGGAAGCTAAGCATGGCCGAATCCGCTTGGTGGATGCACGGTATCGTGTACGAAATTTACCCGCGCTCCTTTCAAGACTCGAACGAAGATGGCGTTGGTGACCTGCAGGGTATCCGTCAGCGCCTCGACTATCTAACCTGGTTGGGAGTGGATGCCATTTGGATTGCGCCGATCCACCCCTCACCAATGGCTGACTTCGGATATGATGTCAGCGACTATTGCGAAGTTGATCCGCTCTTCGGGTCACTGTCCGACTTCGATGATCTACTTAGGGACGCTCATTCGAGCGGCCTCAAGGTCATTCTTGATTTCGTTCCCAATCACACCTCAGATCAACACCCCTGGTTCAAGGAAAGCCGATCATCGAGGTTAAATCCAAAAAGAGATTGGTATATCTGGCGCAACGGCAAGTCAGATGGCGTGCCGCCGAACAATTGGGTATCCCAATTTGGTGGTTCGGCTTGGACATTCGATGCGAGTACGGAACAATACTATCTACACAGTTTTTTGCGCGAGCAGCCAGACCTGAACTGGCGCAAACCCGCTGTTCGTCATGCCATGTATGATGTGTTACGATTCTGGCTCGACCGAGGAGTCGACGGTTTTCGCGTCGATGTGCTCTGGCTCCTGATCAAGGATGCTGAACTGCGCGACAACCCACCCAATCCAAATTATCGGCTTCATGACGCGGAGATCAACCGTTACCTCAATATTTACAATGGTGACCAGCCGGAAATTCACGAGGTTGTCGCAGAAATGCGATCAATCCTTGACCAGTTCGACCAGCGCATTTTGATTGGCGAAATATACTTGCCGGTTGAGCGTCTGGTTAGCTATTACGGCAACGGTTCGAATGGCGTGCAGCTTCCGTTTAATTTCCAGCTGATAAGCACGCCCTGGAACGCCCAGAAAATTGCGCAACTCGTGCAAGACTATGAAAAAGCCCTGCCCCCAGGGGGATGGCCAAATTGGGTGCTGGGCAATCATGATCAGCCGCGAATCGCCGCACGCGTTGGAGAGGCGCAGGCTCGCGTCGCTTCGATGCTACTCCTCACGCTACGGGGAACACCGACGATGTATTACGGGGATGAGCTCGGAATTGGTCGCGTTGAGGTTCAATCAGAATTGGTTCAGGACTCGTGGGAAAAAACTGAGCCCGGCCTCGGGCTAGGTCGGGATCCTTGGCGGACGCCCTTTCAATGGAACAACTCAACGAATGCTGGCTTCACCAAAGGGCGGCCCTGGCTTCCGCTCGATCCCGACTATCGTCTGCGTAATGCAGAAGAATTGAAAAAAGATCCGACCTCAATCCTATGTTTCTATAAGCAATTGATTGAGCTGCGCAGGCACTGTCGCGCGGTAAATAGCGGCACCTATCGGTCGATTGGCGTCCAAGGCAACATATTTGCTTACGAGCGTTGTAATGGTGATGACCGAATAACTATTGCGCTCAACATGGGGATGGAGAGTCAGAGCGTTTCCGCTCCACTTGGTATCACTGCGGCATCCGTGCTCCTGTCCACCCACCTTGATCGCTCGGGCCCAATTTCTGAATTGACGTTGCGCGCCAACGAGGGCGTCATCCTTGGGATGTCCTGACGGAGTTCAATATTAGAATTCCCGCCGCTTTAATAGGTAATCCAAGCCTCCCATCCGGTACCAGCGATATCCGTATGCTTCGAGACATACACAGTGCCTGCCGCGAGTCTGAGCGCGACTGTGCTCTGTGCTCAACAGGTTGATCAACAGATTGCCTTCTTCCCCTTTCAAGCCCGTTGAAAATTGAACCTCTCGAGGATCGGACGCAAAGTTATGCAAGAACAGAACCGAGTTGTTTCTCCAGTCGTACCGCAATCCAAGGACGGCGTTATCGCCCACATCTACGATTTCCACGTCTCCCCAACCTATCTCGGGCACCTCCTTTCGCATCCGAATGATGCGTTCTGTCCAATTAAGAAGCGAATTCGAATCGCGCCGCTGCTCCGCTGCATTGACGTGTTGATAGCTGTAAGGACCATCGTTGATCACGGGTACGATAGGCTTCTTGCTCTTGGTGAAGCCGCCATTGGGCTCGGTGGACCATTGCATTGGCGTTCGACAGCAAGTGCGTTCGGCAAGTGAAAGATCGTCACCCATCCCGAGCTCATCGCCGTAGCGTATGACCGGCGTGCCGGGAAGCGTAAACATTAAACTGTAAGCGAGTTCGAGCCTTCGGCGGTCGCCGCCCAACATCGGCGCTAGCCGCCGGCGTATGCCACGGTCGTAGAGCTGATCCTCTGGTTTGGGACCGAATGCTTCGAAAACGATCTTCCGATGCTTGTCACTTAGCCGCCCTAAGTCAAGCTCATCGTGGTTGCGTAAGAACACGCCCCATTGTGCCGTTGGTGGATGCTGCCGGGTATTAGTTATTGCCTTGACGAGCGGTCGCACGTCACCCGCCGCGAGCGCATAAAACAAATTTTGATTGACCTGGAAATTAAACATCATCTGCATGCGATCACCGTCCTCCCCGAAATATTGGTTATCGGTGTGGGGAAGCACGTTCGCCTCGGCAAGGATGATGGAGTCACCGACACGCCACTGTAAAAACTCGCGAAATGATCGGAGCATCTCGTACTGCTCTCGCGGCCTTCTGACATCGGCACCTTTGGTGCTAATCACAAATGGCGCGGCATCCATGCGGAAACCTGAAACGCCGAGCTGAATCCAAAAACCCATGATCTTGAGAATTTCTGCTTGGACCGCAGGGTTGGACGTATTGAGATCGGGCTGAAAGTCATAGAAGCGATGGAAATACCATTGCTTGGCAACGGCGTCGTAGCTCCAGGTGCTCTTCTGCACGCCTGGGAATACCATACCTTCGTTAGATTGCGGCGGACGCTTTTTAGACCAGAGATACCAGTCACGATATTGCGATCGTGCATCACGGCGAGCCTGTTGAAACCAAGGATGCTCATTTGACGTGTGATTGATTACTAGGTCGATGAGAATACGAATGCCACGCTGCTTTGCGCCATGTGTGAATTCGACAAAATCACCCAATGATCCAAAAGCGTGATTGACACTATAATAGTCGGAGATGTCATAGCCGTCGTCTCGGCCCGGAGAGTTTTGAAACGGCATAAGCCATATCGCAGTAACTCCGAGACCATGTAGGTAATCGAGGCGCCTCATCAACCCTTGGAAATCTCCGATCCCATCGCCGTTCGCATCCATGTAAGTGCCTACGGACAGGCAGTACACGATGGCATTCTTGTACCAGAGATCTTTGATCATCGGTGAGTCCGGTGAGAGGTCATGAACTGCTCGCCCTTTCCGGATCAGCTACCGTGCGATTCCACGGGTGATTCGACCAGGGTGGGCAATGAGTTCGCTGATCGTTTCATCAGGGCTCTTTCCTCGTTGCAATCTCTGCGCCACTCGCCGACAGATCCATGTATGCGACAACCTACGAATGGGCAACAAGCGAGCCATCCGATGGATATACGATCTCAGATACCGGCACGGTATCGTCGGAAGGTGCTATCACGTCACAATCAGTAGAGGCCAGCCACGGCAGCCGCAAAGCACTGGCAGGACTTCGAAGAGACCAGCTGAAGCGAGTCGGATCATCATGGTGAACTCCGTTGCCCGGCTCGGAATTGAACCGGTGCTCGTTGGCAACCCGAAAGCTCGCGCAAATGTTTCGCTATCGACCGAAAGGCGGATGTCCGCCAAGAAAACGCTCAACAGGGTTTCGTGAGGATTTGGATTGACACTTGTGGCGGCGCGCTTAACGGTCACGAACCGGCGCTTATCGGCAATTGAAATCTGAATAGAATTGCTTACCCGAAGTGACGATGGGTAGTCCTGAAGAAGCAATTTTAAACGGGTGCAGAGCCCTGGCAGTTCAAAGCCTGCCAAGCAAAACCAAGACCAGCACGATAATGAGTATGAGGCCGAGCCCACCGCCACCGTAATAGCCGGTCCCATAGAACGGGCCGCCCCCGAATCCGCTAAAGCCGCCGAGTAATATGATTACTAAAATGATGAGCAGGATGGTGCCGAGCGACATGGCATTATCTCACTAGTTAGGCTGTGAACGTCATTCGCCATGCACGCCTGGGGCAACGCGCGTCCGCGGGGATCATGCCTTATGCGAATAGCATAGATACGCTGGCTACGCTTCGGTCACCAATAACCTCGACTGCGACCCCAGTATCCGCCGCCGCCGCCAAACAGCAGCAGTAATACAACGATGATCAGGATCAATTCCATGGGAAACCTCCGTAGATGGTACTGGTCTTATTTTCCTCGCACCACATCTTTCAATCCGCCGATTGCGTTTTGCACCTTGCCTGCAGCCTTGTCGGTCTTGCCTTCAGTTTCCAACTTCTTGTCGCCGAAGACCTTCCCGGCGGCTTCTTTGACAGCTCCCTTGGCCTGCTCTGCCGAACCTTTGATTCGATCTTTATCCATTGCCGTATCCTCGCTGTTTGTTGGGGAGCTAACGGTGCGTCAAAGCATTGTTCCAGATAGCGTGGTTCTGGGGTTATGCTCGGCTCGCTTATTGCGCTCCTTGCCAACTGACATTTGAGCACAATCGCAGCGACGCGCCTGTATAAAATAGCTCAGTTCGCGTGAACTGTTATTCGCACCGTTTGGGACCGCGAGACTTTCACCGTCAGTCTGGGGACGCCTAAACGGCTTCCATCCCCGCTGATTTCTCTTTTTTTGAAGTTGTTAGCTGTTTAAGACCGCAGAGATTTTGAGAAA
>CATPBC010000236.1 GCA_955652195.1 uncultured Xanthobacteraceae bacterium
TTCCTGCTTCAATGCCTCCTTGATTTCCGCTTCTCGCCTTTGATTGCGGTCTAAAACAGCTTCAGAACGTCCCTGCGTAGCAGACATAAAAGCCTTCCGTACTGGAAGCGATATGCCATCAATGTGGGGATGCAAAAGAATATTCTCAAGTATGCGCCGGCATCTTCACCCCGGTCTCCTTCGCGACTGATTCCAGCTCGTTCCACAACTTCGCCGGAATCGGAATGCCGGATTTGCGGCGCACGGTTTCAGTACGGTTGCCGCGTTCGCCGGGCAGCAAAATCTCGTCGAAACCTGTTTGCCGCGGCAGCGCCTTGACCACGGCGGCGAGCGCGTCGGCGTCGGTCTTGAAGTCGATGAGCGGCCGGAACGTCTCGATGTCGATGGCGAGCATCGCGGTATTGCCGGTATGGCGTGTGCGCTTTTGCGGCCCGAGCGCGGGCGCCTGAATCGGCGCTGCCGCAAGCACGCTCGCCAGCATCTCAAACATGAAAGCAAGTCCCGATCCTTTGGGGCCGCCGAGCGGCAGCAGAATCTCGGCTTGCCTGGCATCGGTGGTCGGTTCGCCGGCGGCGGTGAGCACGGTGCCCGGGGGCAGCGCCCCGCCAGTGGCGCGCGCCTGCAAGATCTTGCCGTTCGAAATCGTGCTGGTCGCCATATCGAGCGCGATCGGACCATTGCCGCTCGGCACTGCAATCGCGATCGGACTGGTCGCCATGCTGGCAACGCGCGCGCCGTGATAGGCCATCAGTGTCGGACCGGCACCCATCAGCACGGCGGCGCAGCCGCGCTCGGCGATCCACTGGGCGTAGCGCCCGATCGCGCCGGTATGGGTCGTGTGGCGGATGAGAGCGAAGCAGACGCCGGTCTGTTTCGCCCGCTCGACCGCGCGAGCGGCCGCCTGCATTACCGCGACCGGTCCGAAGCCGTGACCGCCCTCTATAATGAAAGTCGCGGCGCGATCATGCACGAGGCGCGGCTGCGCCTTGGCATCGATCTCACCACGCTCCAGGAGTTTCACATAGCGCGGCAGGCGCGACACGCCATGGCCGTCGGAACCGCGCAAATTGGCCCAGACCAGCCCTTGCGCGACGATCTCGGCGTCAGGTTCGCTGGCGCCATGCTTGATGAGAATTTCACGAATGAAGCGGCCGAGTTCGTCGTGCCCGACCGCCTTGCCGGCGGCGCTCATGGGCGCCTCCGTGCCGGGAAATAGGCGTCGAGCCAGTTGCGCAGCACGGTCCAGACTCGCGTCGAATTCTCCGCGAACAGAAAATGGTCGAGGCCGCTAAACAAATGCAGTTCGGTCGGTTGGCCGGCGTGCTTGAACAGTTCGATCGACTGTTCGGTCGGCGTCACCGAGTCATTGGCGGCGTGGATCAGCAATAACGGCCGCGGTGCAATTTTTCCCACCACCTCCTCGGCGCGAAAGTCGAACATGCTTTGCGCCGTCTCGGCAGGAAACATTTCGACCGAATTCGGCGCCAGCATTCCGACTTTTTGTCGCTCGAGGTTTTCGCGCACGTGATCGGGAATAGGCACAATGTCGTAGCGCGGCACCATCAGCGATTTGCCGGTCCGCGCGCGATAGGCGCGGCCTTCTTCGAGCATTTTGATAAATCTGGCCCAGGCCTCCGGCGTGCGATGCTGGCCGCGAAATTTACGGTCGCCATGGCCCCAACCGCCGTTCGAGATCACCGCGGCGAGACGCGGATTGGTGCCGCCGGCATAAACCGCGACAGCGCCGCCAAAGCTTGAACCGATGGCGCCGATGCGCTCCGGATCGACGCCGGGATGCGTGGCCAGAAAGGCCAGTGCATTGCCGAGATCCTCGACCTGTTCGAGACAGATCACGCGGCCGAATTCACCCTCGCTCTTGCCGCAGCCGCGCATGTCGAAACGCAATGTGACGTAGCCGAAATCGTTGAGCACGCGGGTTGGCTGCAGCACATTGGCGCTGTCGGAATTCGAGCCAAAGCCGTGCACGACGAGGAACGCGGCGCGCCGTTCGGACGCGTGCAGATCCTCGGGCACACCGATGACGCCATGCAGGCGCAAGCCCGCGGATTTGAAATTGATGATTTGATCTTTCACGCTTATTTGCACGCCGTTGTTCTCCCTCCAGCTTTTGGCCCGCGGCACTTTAGCGATTTGCCGCGGCGACGGAAGGGGATGCGGGCTATCGAGATTTGGCGCTCAAGACAGCGACGGCGTCAACGGCTCGGTTTGAGCGGCCCGGCTGGGCCAGCGTTCATGCGTAAGCGGCACGACAATCTTGACGCTATGACCCTTGCGCGAGAACGAATGAATGACTTCGCCATTGAGCTGCCGGCGGATGACCAAATCGATGAGCCGCATGCCGAAGCCGAGCTTGCGCGGCCGCCGCGCCGGCGGGCCGTTCTTTTCGAGCCAGTCGAGCGTCAGGGTCATGCCGCGCTGCGCGCGGCTGACCGACCAGCGCAATTCGAGCTGCCCCTTCGAGCGCGACAGGCTGCCATGCTTGATTGCATTGGCGGCAAGCTCGTGCAGGGCCGCGCTCAAATGGAACACCGGATCGGGATCGAGATCAAAGTTCGGCCCCTCGAAGGACACCCGATCGATATACGGCCCCAGTACCACATAGAGCAGTTCCGTGATCGGGATCGATTTCCAGCCGCCTTCGGTGATCAAGCGGTGGGCATTCGCCATCGCCAGGACGCGCGCCTGATATTTGCTGCTGAGGTCGGGAATGCTTTTCGAGGTCCGCGCCGTCTGCGAGAACAGCGCCAACAGTTGTGAAAACAGATTGCCGGAGCGATGCCGCATATCGCGGATCATCAATTCGTGCCGCTGCTCGAGCTGGCGTCGCGCAATGGCGCCAGCCAAAAGGTTGCCGACCGCAGTCAAGAAGGAAATGTCCCGCGGCCGGAAGTTCCGTCGTTTGGCGGTGCAAACACCGAGAATGCCGTAGGCCCGCCGGTCGCGGCCGGCGATGGTCACGTTCAACCCACTCTTGCAATTGTGATCCTTCAAATATCCCGGCACATCGAATCTTTTCTCCTCGGCGAAATCGCCGATCATGATCGGAGCCCCCGAGTCCAAGGTGAAGCGCGCCAAGCTATTCGGCGCAGTAGTGGTCAAGATTGACCCAACCAGATCGGATTTCCAGCCAAAGCCGGCGCGCAGCAATAGCCCGGCATCACCAGGCAACAGCTCCAGGATTTTGACGAAGTCTACGGTCAGCGTGAGTGCAACCGTGCTGACCGCATCGTTCAAAAGCCGTTCGAGGTCTGGCTCGGCCAGGGCTCGTTCGCCAAGCTGTGCCAAGGCCTCCTGCTGTTTGACTCTGTTGCGCAGTTCGGTTTCGAGGTTGACACGCTCGGTCACGTCACAGTACAGGCCGAGCAGGCCTTTGACAGCGCCGCCTTCTCTGACGATCGTGCTGGTGGTCTCGATCCAGCGCTCATCGCAATCGGCTTGTTGCGCGGCACGATAGCGAGCGCGAAAACCCGTGCCATTGCGCACAGCCTCTTGCAGAGCGGCGTCAACGTTGGCGCGATCCTCTTGCGCAATTGTGCTGAGATAGCCGCCATAGCTGCCGTCAAAGTCGCCGGCGGGCAGGCCATGGAGCGCCGCACAGCTGCTCGACAAGCTGACCGCGTTGCTCGAAATGTCCCACGACCAAATGCCGATTTGCCCAGCTTTAAGCGCCTCGCGGATAGTCGTGAAGTTCGGAAAAAAGTCTTGCGTTTTTTCTCGCGTTTTTTCTCGCGCTTTTTCTTGCGCTTTATCTTGCGCCGGCCGGCGTTCCGAACCGAGTTCTGGCCGCTTGATGGCCTCAACCATAATTCAAGCCGTTAACGTCTCTCTATTGGCGGCACCTCACCAAATAGATTGTTATTTGCAGCGTGGTTGAAAAGGGGGCATCGGCGCGTCTTGCGTCGCGCCCCCGCCATGATCATCGCCAGTCTGCGGAACAGGCCCGCGATCAATAAAGACCGGACAGTCCGCTCCGACTCGCTGAAACGCCACGGGACGGGGCTCGCTGGTCAGCCGCTTGCACTGGGATCTGCGCTGTCATCCGGCCGCTTGGTGCTTGTTGCAGCACAATGCCGTTGTCTTCATCCAGTGAAACGCGCCGTTGATCGTTCGCCAGGACCACGACTTTGGCTCCTATTCCAACTCGGTTGTACAGATCGATGACGTCGGCGTTCTGCAGCCTGATGCAGCCGCTGGAAACGTGTTTGCCGATGCTGGTCGGATCGTTCGTACCGTGAATGCGATACGCGGTATTACCGAGATAAAGGGCGCGCGCGCCCAACGGATTGCCGGGCCCGCCGCCGACCCAGCGCGGCAAATACGGTTGCCGGGCGACCATTTCGGCCGGTGGAATCCAATCGGGCCATTCAGACTTGCGGACAATCGTTTCAACGCCGGACCAGGTAAAGCCCTGCCGGCCGACCCCGATCCCGTAACGCATTGCCATGCCATGGCCGAGCGTCAGATAAAGAAAAGTATGCGACGTATCGATGATGACGGTGCCGGGCGCTTCGGTGGTTTGATAGGGCACGACTTGGCGGCGCAGTTGCGCCGAAAGTTGCTCTGACCCGGCATCCTCGGACTGCTCCTGCGGCGCATATCGGGGCATTGCCGGCTCGAAGCGGAATACCGGTGCGAACGAAAGCGCTTGCGCAACCGCAGGGACCGCGGAAATCGCCAGCATCGCGAGCGATGCCATCGCGCTGCAAAGACGCGTACGGCTATTTGCTGACACGACACAACCTCCCGTGCTGAAATGCCGTTCTACTTGCATCAACCATGAGCGGGAACTAAAAGTTCCACTTCGATATCAAACAAATCGATCAAATAAGACAGCGCGAAAGAGAAACAAAACAAACAAATGAATAATGCGGCCGCATGGGCCGCATCGAATTCTTCCAATCTTATTTACCGAAAATCCGTCTAAGAAAATCGATCGCGAACCGCCGCCGTGCCTGCCGGTTGCGATTAGATCAGGCGAATCGACGTAGCTCGATTACGTCATGCAGCGGCCGAGAATGTGAGCCAGTCGCGGCGAGGAAATTGGCGAGAAGGCCCCCTCGCACCCAACTGGAATTCTGCGTGGCTTTTGCGCTTGGTCCTGCCCGCCAAGATCTCGCGCGCCAAGATCTCGCGTATTTGGCCCGTTTTGCGGCCGGCTTCGCGACGCGACCGTAGCAATGCTGGAAGCGGGCAGCCGGTCGCCCTTGAATTCCCGGTTGACCGAGAAGCTAGGCGACTTGGCGGCGAATCCGGCGCCGACGATCGGATCGGCAAAGAACGGAATGACGCTCACGAAGAACAGCGCGAGCGCCGTTATTCCTAACGCGCCTGCGATGCGAACGAACAGCTTGGCCATCGGATTGCTCCGAAGCACTGATGCGACCACCCCTGCGATCCATCAGGCACACGAAAAACCCCCGAGCTGACCACAACACCGAGTAGTTAACGTGCGTCACCGAACTCGGTTCCATGACGTGCCGCCGATCACCCTGCCGTGATGGTTGGACGCCACTGTTGGATGCCAGTCGCTGCACCTCCCCGTGGCAAATTGCCAAGCTGCGACAAGTGGAAAGCAGCAGGAACAAAGATAGCGCTCGGCGCTTGTCATGGCGGACGGCCATCCTTTCCCCCTCCCCCCGTGCTTGGCCGTTCAAAGTTGGGCGCAGTCGATATGCCGATCGGCTGCGCCCTGACTTTTGTCTGTTCTTGGCGCGAATAAGACCTCTTGGCGCGAATAAGATCGCCGGAAACGCGCAGCACAAATTACGCGAGGCGCTTTGGCGCTTCACGTGACGGCGAATTCGGATGAAAGCAAAAACTATAGCGTCGCTTGGCGCTCGCTCGGCTTGCGCTCACGCTGTCGCGCCTTACGGCCGAAAAAGAGCGCCTGACTGACCACGGCCGAGACCACCGCGACTTGGAACGGCTTTGCGATCAGGAACGCCGGTTCCGGCCGCTGTCCGGTTAAGAATCTTTCCGGATAAGCGGTGATGAAGATCACCGGTACTTCAAACGAGCCGAGCAGCTCGTTCACCGCATCGAGCCCCGAACTGCCGTCGGCGAGCTGAATGTCGGCGAGAATGAGCCCGGGCCGCTTCTGTTTAGCTAACGCCAGCGCCTCGCTGTGCGTGCGCGCAATCCCGATTACGTTATGGCCGAGACTTTCAACCAGGGCCTCGATGTCCATGGCGATGAAGGTCTCATCCTCGATAATAAGCACGTCAGTCGCGATTTCGGCCGCCAGCTCGCGGCCGGATTCCTCGACCAGCGCGCGAAGCGTCGGCAAATCGCAGTCTAGAACTTCGGCGGCGTCGTCTTCCGAGAAGCCCTCCAAGGCCACGAGGAGGAAAGCCTGGCGCGGCCGCGGGGTTATCTGGGTGAGGTGCTGCTCAGGCGGCAGCACAATATCGCCGGCTTCGGCTTTGTCGTTCACCGCCACCGAATTCCAGATTTTTGTGAACAGCCGATAAAGGCCCACCCGCGGATTGGAGCTCGCCTCCAACACCTGCGGACTGGCAATCAAGGATTCCACGGTTGCGACCACATAGGCGTCGCCCGAGGCTTGGCTACCGGTTAAAGCGCGCGCATAGCGGCGCAGCGAAGGCAGATGCTGGAGTACGGCTTGCGAGGTGGACACTGACACCCTCCCCTTCCATAGTGCGCTGAGGTTATTGGGAAAAACCTCGCAACGCAAAAAAAGTTCCATGCGAACCCGGACAGGCGGAACTTCGGGGCCTGTCAGGGCGTTAGCGCATGTTGCATTGGGGCTTTGAGAGTTACGGCAATGGGCGATCGGGGGAAAGACGACGCGATGAAGCACCGTAAGACCAACCTCGAAGCCGTTACGGACAAGCCGGAGAGCCAAGACCCAATGGCTAGGCCAGCCACCACTTCCCACAAAGAAGCCCGTCTGGGCCGGGAGGTACAGGCCCGTATCGGGCAGCAACTGCGCGCCATGTACAACGACTTCGTCAATCAAGGCGTGCCGCCGCATCTCTCCGACCTCGTTCGCCGCCTCAGCGATCAAGACCAGGACTGAAGGTGGACAGAGCATGAAGCTCGATCCTGCGATTCGCGACCAAGTCCTTGCGACGGTGCCCAGCCTGCGCGCCTTCGCCATTTCGCTTTGTGGCAATATCGATCGCGCCGACGATCTGGTGCAGGAGACCTTGCTACGAGCGCTTGCGCACATCGATTCGTTCGAGCCGGGCACCAACATGCCGGCTTGGCTATTCACAATCTTACGCAACCTGTTCCGTTCCGAGTATCGCAAGCGGCGCCGCGAGGTCGAAGACGCCGATGGGCGTTATGCCGAAACCTTGAAGTCGCATCCCGAACAGACCGGGCGCGTGGAATTCGAGGAATTCCGCGCAGCGCTCGCCAAGCTGCCGGCCGACCAGCGCGAGGCGCTCATTCTGGTAGGCGCTTCCGGCTTCTCGTATGACGATGCCGCGGCGATCTGCGGTTGCGCAGTTGGGACCATCAAGAGCCGGGTCAATCGCGCCCGTACGCGGCTAGCCGATCTCCTCGCCATCGACAGCGTCGACGATTTTGGTCCTGATCGCGCGACCCGCGCCGTGCTCGCCGGCGGCGGCCGCAGTTGAACGGCAAACCCGTTGGTAAAAGCAAATCCGTTGCAATCGCTAAAATCGTCGACGCCTCTGCGGTGAAAGTTTCACGCTGTTTGCACTTTCAACGGCAGTGAACGTTTCCATTTAACCCAGCGGCAGCAGCCGCAGCGTTATGACGCCTCGAGAAGTACGGGCTAGCGCTCACAAGCGCCTGACCCCGCTGTTCGGGGCATCAATATGCTCGCTCGCGTTGCGGCATGCGCCGCGTTGTTTTTGCTCTCGCCGGTCTGCTCCGGCATGGACGGCAGCACCGCGTTGCCGCGGCCGCAGGCCGCTGCATTCGTCGCGCAGCAGCCGGCCCCAGATGTGCCCCGGCTCGATACGCCAGTTGAAAACCAAACAGCGCCGCAGCGCGACGCTTACGTTGCGACGCCGATCGCGCGTGCAGAACCGGCCGATACCGGTGCGGCCATGTCGAATGAGCGCCAGATTGAGCGCCCACGAAGCCGCGAGCCCGAGCCATTCGGGCTCAACGCCAAGCCCGTTGCGGCGGGAGAGATTCTGACCAAATGGAGCGGCGTCGTGGCGGAGATTCGCGCCGACGACGAAGTTCTGGCCCGCTGCCGCGAGGGGGCGTCGTGTCCCAGTGCCGCGCGTCGTTTCCTTGCCATCATCGATGAGGGTCGCGCGCGAAATGGCCGCGCCCGCATCGGCATCATCAATCGCGCCATAAACTTGGCGATTATTCCTACCAGCGATGTGGCGCAATGGGGCGTCGCCGACCGCTGGAGCGCGCCGCTCGAAACCTTCACCACGCGCCGCGGCGATTGCGAGGATTACGCGATTGCCAAATATGTCGCGCTAAGAGCCGCCGGCGTGGCCGAAGAGGACGTGAAGCTCGTCGTCGTTCGCGACACTGCCGCCGAAGAGAATCATGCGATGGTCGCAGTCCGGCTCGACGGCGGATGGATCATCCTCGACAATCGCTCGCTGGCGCTGGTGCGCGACAATGAGATGTCGTGGGCAACCCCGTTGTTAGTGCTTGACGATAATGGCGTGCGCCAGTTTGTGGCTCCAGGATCGATTGCCAAGCTGCAGGAAATCGCACCCGGCTCGTTTTAGCGACCGTTCCGCAGCTCGCGCTGTGATCACTTCGTCTCGGCCTCGTAGACGCCTTCCCAATCCGCGTCGGGCGGGTGGGCACGATAAAGTCCGATACGCTCCTCATACATGTCGTACAGGCCGGAAATATCAAAGCCATTGGCGAATTTACGGCAGCGCGCCACCATTTCCAGCGCATCGTCCCATTGCTGTTTGCGAAAGCGCGCCAGCATCTGGGCGTTGACCTCGCGCAAGTCGCGGCAGCGCGGATCGGTCTCGACTTCCGAACGGCCCAGTACGGTGAACACCGCTTCCGGCTGCTTTTTACCTTTCACCATGATCAAATCGATTTCCATAACCGCAAATTTCTTCTTAGCGCCCTCCGCGGTCCGCGAGCCGATCACCATCGGGATGCGGTAGTCCTTGGTCCGCGCCTCCAGACGCGACGCCAAATTGACCGTGTCGCCCAGTACCGAATAGTTGAAGCGGAAATCGGATCCCATATTGCCGACTACGCACGGCCCGGTATTGAGCCCGATGCCGATGCGCAGCGGCATGTATACGCCGCCATTGGCTTCGGCCTCGTGTTTGAGTTCGCCGTTGAGCATCTCGGCGCGTGACAGCATTTCGAGCGCCGCCTCGCAAGCATTTGCTTCCTGCTCATCATCGTCCACCGGAGCGTTCCAGAACGCCATGATGGCGTCGCCAATATATTTGTCGATTGTGCCCTTGCGTTCGATGATGGCGTTGGTCAGTGGCGTGAGGAATCGGTTCATCAGCCGCGTTAGTCCTTGCGGATCATCCTTATAGTACTCGGAGATGGTCGTGAATCCGCGGACGTCGCTGAACAGGATGGTCATGCGGCGTTCTTCGCCGCCAAGCACCAGCTTCTCGGGCGAGCGGGCCAGCTGCTCCACCATGTGCGGGGAGAGATAGTAGCCAAAGGCGGAGCGTATTTGCCGGCGTTGCTTCTGCTCACGGAAATAATTCACGAATGTCAGGACGAGATAAATCAGCCAGCTCGAAATCAGCGGATAAGTGAAATCGATGAGCAGATTGTGCGCGACAAAGAGATACAGCGAGAGCCCGATCAGTCCGGCGATCAAACACCCGCCGAGCACAATAACGATGCTGGCGGGAAGCATCGGCGCCGCGACAATGATGGCGAGCCCAAACAAGACCGCAATGGCAAGCTCAGCGCCGATGGCGTAATTCGGGTTAACCAGGCTTGATTTGCTCAGCACGCTTTCCAGAATTTGCGCGTGCACCTCGACGCCCGGGATTGCCGCATCGACCGGGGTGGTTTTCAGATCCAGGAGCCCGATCGCCGACGTGCCAATCAGGACAAGTTTTCCGGCAAGACGATCTGGCGGCACATTGCCTTGCAGCACATCTTTGGCCGAGACGTAGCGCGCCGGATCGTGTTTGTTGAAGTGCACCCAGAACTGGCCGTTGCGATCGGTCGGCAGTTCCAGACCGGGGACGGCGACGGCCTGAACGCCGGCGTCGTTTACGCGCACCAGGATAGCGCTCGAACCGGTAACGACGCGGAGTAATTCCATGCTCAGCGACGGCACCAGACTGCCTTGCGCCATCATGATCACTGGGACGCGGCGGATGATTCCGTCGCTTTCGGGATCAATCGAGAACAAACCGCGGCCGGCCGCCGCCCGTTCGATCGGCGGCACGTTCCGCAGCAAACCGGGGAAAGTGACCAGATAGGGGCTCGGATCGGGGCCGCGGACGGCGAAGCCGGTTTGCAGCGCTGCGTCGGCCGCGGTTTTCGGTTCTGGCTCAGCCGCGCCGGCCTGACCGACCACGACCCGCGAATGTTTGATCGCCTCAGCCAGCGCCTCATCGTTGCTCGGCAGGCTGTCCAGCTTGGCCCGGGTCTCGGGGTCGATGCCGCGAAAGCTTCGCTCGGCAATCGCCGGCGACATGCGGTCAGGCTCAGGAAAGATGATGTCAAATCCAACCGCGACCGCGCCAAGCTGCGTGATCTGCGTAATCAGGTCCCCGACGGTCGTGCGCGGCCACGGCCACTGCCCGATAGCCTTAAGACTCGCCTCGTCGATATCGACGATAACGACGGGTCGTATGTCTTGCAGACGCGGCCGCAGTACTTGGAAGAAGTCGAAAGTGCGGACGCGCAATTCCGCAAGCGGCCGAGGATCGGCCAGCCGCAGCGGCACCAGCGCGAATAAAAGGACGATACACACCGCTCGCGCCAGGCCGACTTGTTGCGCACGCCGGATCAGGCCTTTCATCGGTGACTGTTACCCATAAACGTCGGCATGAACGTTGTCATGAACGCGCACCATTTTAGCCTGGCCCGCGCTGCGAGGGGAGGATCATCGGGTTCGCTGGTTCCGCAAATGGCAAGAAAAACGACAGGTCTAAACGGCAATGCCATGCTGCCTACCCGACGGGAGCCTTATTTCTCCCGGAAGGCGTGCATCAGCTGATCGTGCAAGGGCTTGAGCAGATACGAGAGCATCGTCCGTTCGCCGGTCTGAATGAAGGCTTCGACCGGCATTCCCGGCGTCAGCTTGACCTCGCCGAGGTGTTTCATTTCGTCGGCACTCATCGCTATGCGTACCAGGAAATAGTTCTGGCCGGTCCGCTGGTCGCTGCTGGTATCTGCCGCGATACGCGACACCGTCCCCTTGAGCTCCGGCGTCGTCCGCACATTGAACGACGTGAACCGCAGCACGACCGGCTCCCCGAACTGGACCTGATCGATGTCCTTGGGATCGACCTTGACCTCAACCATCAAGTTGTCGCTCTCCGGCACGATGAGCATGATCGGATCGCCGGCGGCAACCACTCCACCGACGGTATTCGCCGTCGATTGAAAGACGATTCCATCTTGCGGGGCGCGCAGGTCGGTGCGCTTGAGCTGATCCTCCGCCGTGACTTTGCGCTCGACAAATTCGCCGATCTTGCTGTCGATTTCGCGCATCTCCTTGGCGACGTCGCTGGACACATCCTGATCGACCTGGATGATCTGCAGCTGGATTTCGGCGATTTTGCCTTTCGCCTCTGCCGCCTGGGCCACGATTTGGCCACGCTCGCCCTCGAGATGCGCTTCCTCGCGTTGCAGCGAGGTCAAGCGATTAAGCTGCACCAGGTTCTTCTGCCACAGGTCGCGTACGCCCTGTAGCTCCTGCTCGATCAGCGCCATGCCCTTATCTTTGGCCGTCTGCTGCGCCGCCAGCCCGGCAATCTGCTGTTGCAGCTGGGTGATGCGTTCCTGCAGCTGTTGCTTCTGACCAAGGCGGTCCTGATGGCGCAATTCGAACAGCTTGCGTTCGCTTGCCAGCGCCTCTTTGACGTCAGGTTCGTTCACCCGGCTGGCAAGCTCGGGCGGCACCGACATGGTATCCGCGCCATCGCGTTCGGCAGCCAGCCGCGCCTTGCGCGCGTAGAGTTCGACTAGGCCTTTGCTAACGATCGCCAAATTCGCCCGCGTCACCGTTTCGTCGAGGCGAACGAGGACATCGCCAGCTTTTACGTGATCGCCGTCGCGCACAAATAATTCGCCAACGACGCCGCCGGTCAGATGCTGCACTTTCTTTACGTTCGAATCGACGACCATTGAGCCCTGCGCGACCAGGGCGCCGGAAATTTGCGCAGTCGATGCCCAGCCGCCCAACCCGACTACCAGAACTCCGACCAAAACCGCCCCAGCTAGAATGTGCCGCCGGATCGATTCGCTCGCGCTTGTATTAGGCCCCGGCTGGCCAAGGCCCCAAGGCAATGCTGCGGCGATCGTCCTGGCGCTCTCGGCGACCTTGCCGACGGTCCGATACAGTTGCGCTCGAAGCTTTCCGATCAACCTGCGCCTCCGTGCTCGGCGAGTTTCAAAGACCGCGGCGCGGCATTTGCCGGCATGACCCGGCTGAGAACTTCCTCTTTCGGGCCGAATTGCTGTTGTCGGCCCTTGGCCATGACCAGAATGTAGTCGACGCCGGCGATCGCACTCGGGCGATGCGCGATGACCACCGTGATTGCGCCGCGTGCGCGCAGCCCGAGAATTGCGCGGGTCAAAGCCTCGTCGCCTTCGGCATCAAGATTCGAATTGGGCTCGTCGAGCACGACCAGGAATGGATCGCGATAGAGCGCGCGAGCAAGCGCAATGCGCTGCGCCTGTCCGGCTGAGAGCGCGCTGCCGTGATCGCCGATCACAGTGTCATAGCCCTCGGACAGGTTGATGATGAGCTCATGAACGCCGGCCGCCTGGGCGGCGGCGATGACGGCGTCGGGATCGGGCGGATCCTCGAAGCGACAGATATTTTGTGCCACCGTTCCGTTGAACAATTCGACGTCCTGCGGCACGTAACCGATATGGCGGCCGAGCGCTTCCGACGACCATTGATCGAGCGTTGCACCGTCGAGCCGGACGGTACCGCGCAGCGGCCGCCAAACTCCGACAAGCATACGGGCTAGCGAGGACTTGCCTGACGCGGTCGGTCCGATCACACCCAAGGCCTTTCCCGCGGCAAGCGTGAAATTGACCTCCTGGCAGACGATCTTTTGAAGACCGGGCGGCGCAACCGCGCCGTTCTGAACGACAAGGGTACGCGCTGGCGGTTTCAGCGGCATCGGATCGGATTGCGGCGGCAAATGGCCGAGTAATTTGGACAGACGCTGCCAGCTTTGCCGAGCGGCGACGAATCCGCGCCAGTTGGCAATTGCCAAATCGACCGGCGCCAGAGCGCGAGCGCCCAAGATCGAACCGGCAATGATAATTCCGGGCGTTGACTGCTGATTGATCACAAGCCACGCGCCAACCGCCAAGATGGCAGACTGAAGCAACAGCCGTAGCACCTTCGACGCCGCACCGAGCCCGCCGCCAACATCGCTGGCGCGCCCACTGGTAACGACGTAATTGCGATTGAGGTCGTGCCAGCGTTTCGCAGTGCGACCGACCATCCCCATCGCGGTGATCGCCTCGGCATTGCGGCGGCTTGCCTCCAATAGCGCGTTGCGCGCCACGGCAAATTGCGCCGCGCTTCGGGTCGGATGGCGCGTCTTGACTTCAGTGATGAGTGTCAGGATGACGAGGACAATGGCGCCGAAAAGTGCGGTTAGGCCTATAAAGGTGTGGAACAAAAAACAGATCGCGAGATAGACCGGCATCCAAGGCAGATCGAAGAACGCCACCGGGCCGGTTCCTGACAGAAAGCTGCGCACCGAATCCAGGTCCCGGATCGGTTGAGTACCTTCGCTTTTGGCGCCGATCCTGAGCGGCAGGCGGATGATCGCGTCATAGACGCGCCCACTCATCGACTCGTCCAGGCTATGACCGACCCGCACCAGGATGCGGCTCCTGATGGTGTCAATCATGCCCTGGGCGGCGTACAGGCCCGCAACCAGAATGAGCAGGGCGACCAGCGTCGGCACGCTGCGGCTTGGCAGAATGCGATCGTAGACTTCAAGCATGAACAGCGCGCCGGTGAGCATCAAAAGATTGCTCATGCCGCTGAACGCGGCGGTCGCGACAAAGGCTCGCCGGCACGCGCCGAGCGCGGCGCCAAGTTCAGAACTCACGGGCTGCTGTTGCGCCGGACCGGTGGCGTGGTTCATCTAACGCTGCGTACCATATCTTGAGGACGCGAGACTACGCGCGGCTTGCAATGACCGGCGGTCGACCATCCTGGCTCGTCGCGGGGAACTTCACCGCAGACTGTAAGGCGTCGAATATACCCACATTACAACACATTTTGGGCGAGTTCACGGCCGTTAGTTAATCACCGGGCAGCAACCTGGTCGCACCGCCCGATCCATCGGTCCGGCCAAGCCCATGTAAATTAAGGATTTATTCCTAAACGCCGGCTCCGAAAGAACCCAGCCGAAAAAAATTACAGACAAAGAAATAAAGCTGCGCACGAGGCGCAAGACGCCTCGTGCGCTCCGGTTTCTTGCAACAAACAAAGCCCGGCCGGGTCGGATCTTAACCGAGCCGGCCATGCCGTTGCGACGAAGTTCCGATGTGCTCTGAAAATCAGGAACGGGAATCGAGCGAGAGCCCGATGCTGAAAGCCTTTTGGCGCGTCGCGCCTTCGGTTCTCCTCAGCTTCTTCGCAATCTGCGATGCTTTGGTCTTCTTGCGCGCCATCGTTTTCAGGTCACGGAGCTCGCTTGAAGTCCACGCGCGCCGCTTTTTCTTCCTCTTCGCCATAACACCTCCCTTTCAATAAAGGCAGCTTGTATCCCCAACGCGAACAAAAGAAAAGCCAACAGATGACAATCGGGCTTATCGATCCATCACGCTTATCGGTCCATCACTCGGCGTTTCGTTCCGTCCTATCACTTATTGCGAGCCGGAAACAGTCCACCGAACTACAAATGCATGATGGCGCGTTGAAACAAAAAGTTCTTTTAGATCATTAGCGCGCATGCTGCCGCGAAGCAAACGGTTCCATCGCAACGCTGCCGTTCGAAAACGCTGTCGCTCGAAAATGTATCAATTCAGGAGTGAGCGCGAGCCAACCGTCGGATGACAGCGGTTCGACATTATTCGGGCCCATTGATTGTCAAAATGGCTCTCAACCCTGTATCACACGATGGAGTGGGGAGATTCGTGATGGCTAACTTCGTCCGCGCATCATCGCTGTGGCTCGCGGTGCTAGTCGTTTTGTTGCTCGGTCAGCACAGCAGCCTCGCCCAGGAGGTGCGCTTCGCGCTGGTGATCGGCAATGATCAATACCGGACGGCTACGCTCGCTACGCCAGCCAACGATGCCGGTCTCGTCGCCGACGCGCTGGGCGCGGCAGGGTTCGCGGTCACCGGAGCGAGGAATCTCGATCAGGCGGCGCTGCGGGAAACTTTTCGGGAATTTATTGGTCAAGTCGCGTCGGCCGGACCCAATGCAGTCGCAGTGATCTATCTCGCCGGTTTCGGTTTGCAATTCGGCGGCGAGAATTATTTCGTGCCGATCGATGCCGATATTCAACGCGACGTCGACGTGCCGCTGCAGGCAATTCGCGTTTCGGACTTCACCCAGCCGCTTGCGGCGCTTCCCGGCCACGTGAAGATCGTCATACTCGATGCGGCGCGGCAAAATCCATTCGCGCGCGGCGGCCGGCCGTTGGCAGGCGGACTCGCACTGGTCGATCCGCAGCCTGGCTTGGCGATCGCATTTAACGCCGCACCGGGGACAGTTCCGCCGGACGCAGGGTCCCTACGGCGCCTATGCGACCGCGCTCACCGAGATGATCGGCTATGGCGGCTTGACGTTCGACGACATGTTCGCGCGCGTCCGCCTGCGCGTCAGCGCGCAGACACAAGGCGCTGAAGTGCCCTGGTACGCGTCGCGGCTAGACGACCCATTTTTCATGACCGAGCGAACGGCCGGCGCGCCGCCGCCGCCCAACGCGCTTCCGATCGCCGATATTCGCAACCGTCCGTTCCGCGATTATGGCGGCCCTGATGAGGCCTATGCGGCGGCAGTCGCCCTGGACACCATTGAAGCGTATCAGGGCTTCCTCGCCGTTTATCCCGACGGCCCCTATTCGCGCCGCATCGCCGCGATGCTCGCCGTTCGCCGTGAAGAAATCATCTGGCGGCGCTGCGTGATTGCCGACACGCCGCCAGCCTATTGGTCATATCTGCGGCGTTATCCCAATGGCCCCCATGCCTGGGACGCCCGCCGCCGCTTGGCATTCCTTGCGGCGGTGCTTGAGCCGCCGCCGGATTTTGTCTATTTCGATTTCGGCATTGCGCCGCCGCCGCCCACCGAGGTGGTCTTTGTCGAACGGCCAGTCATTATCTTCGAGGGTCCAGGCTTCGCCCCGCCGCCACCGCCGCCCGTGTTCTTTTTGCCGCCGCGGCCACGCGAATACGTCGTTTTGGCGCCGCCGCCGCCGCAGCGCGAACGGTTTGCGCTGCCGATTGCCGCGGCACCGATCCCGACTTTTGTCCGCCCGCCGCGCACCGTGACGCTCCAGCAACAGCCGCCGCAAACGACGAACGCGCCGGGCGGCCGAGCGACTGTTAACGTGTCGCTTCCCTCGGTCGTGTCGCACGGCAATCAGGGCAATCAGGGAGCGCCCACCAGTCCGAGCGCACCGCCGGGGCAGAACACGCCTTCGACCACCCTGGCGCCGGCGACGCCTTCAACAAGGACGGCGTTGCCGCATCCTGGCGGGCCTGGCGCGCCCGGCGCGCCCGGCGGACCTCCGTCCCCCACAACGCCTTCAGGCGCATCAATCAAACCTGCACCGATCCAGCCGCATCCTGGTGGAGCGAGCGGATCGGGCGCCGGCGCCGGCCCGCCGGTCTCGGCGCCGTCAAACGCAGCCATCAAGCCGCCGCCACCTCCTCCGCCACCGCACCCCGGCGGCACGGGCAATGGACCGAGCGGCATTTCGCCCAACGCACCGTCAAATGCAGCGGTGAAGCCAGCATTTCCGCCGCCGCATCCAAGCGCCCCATCGGCGGCGACGATAAAGCCGCCGCCGCCGCCGCATCCTGCGGCGCCGTCAGCCGCGGCTGTAAAGCCACCCTCACCGCCGCCGCACCCGACGCCCACAGTCGTGAAGCCGGCGACCGTGGCGCCGCCACCGCCGCCGCCCCCGCCGCCACATCCGGCGCCAGCTAATGCCAATCGTCCGGCCGGCGATTGTCCGCCCGGCAAAACAGCGACCCCGAACGGCTGCAAATAGCAGCCGTCGGCACGCGTCTTCGCTGCAACACTTGCGGGTCGCAGATGGCGTCACTAATTGCGGAGGGAAGCAGATCGATCAGGGAAGCGATCGGATGAGTCCGTGCACTGACGAACTCAAGCTCGTCGCCCTCGATAAAGATGATATCGAGGTCGTCTCAGCTCATGTGCAGGATTCGCTCGTCAAGGTCGCCGATATTTTCTGGCGGCCGCACGATCATCGCTTCGTCATGGCGCTCAATCGCTTCGATTGGATGAGCGCCGTCGATATTGCCAAATCAGGCGCAGGCTACAGCAA
>CATPBC010000237.1 GCA_955652195.1 uncultured Xanthobacteraceae bacterium
CCGCTTTTTGCAAGCGCGTCCAACACTTCAGCGATCATATCGCCGATTTGCCGAAATTCGGCGATGCCGAAGCCGCGCGTGGTGCCGGCCGGCGTGCCCAGCCGCACACCTGACGTAACGGTCGGCTTCTGCGGATCAAAAGGAATGCCGTTCTTGTTGCAGGTGATGCGGGCACGGCCTAGAGCCGCTTCCGCCACTTTGCCGGTCAGCTGCTTCTTGCGTAAATCGACCAGCATCAAATGGGTGTCAGTCCCTCCGGAGACGATGTCGAGGCCACAGGCCTTGAGCGTTTCGGCAAGCGCTTTCGCGTTCTCGACGACATTCTTCGCGTAAAGCCTGAACGACGGCCGCAGGGCTTCACCGAAGGCAACGGCTTTGGCGGCGATCACATGCATCAACGGCCCGCCCTGCATTCCGGGAAAGACGGCTGCATTGAGCTTTTTCGCGAGCTCCTCGTCATTACTAAGGATGGCTCCGCCGCGCGGCCCGCGCAGTGTCTTGTGCGTCGTGGTGGTGACGACGTGAGCGTGGGGAAGCGGGCTCGGATGCGCGCCGCCGGCGACCAACCCAGCAAAATGAGCCATGTCGACCACCAGATAAGCGCCGACCTCGTCGGCAACCTCACGGAAGCGGCGAAAGTCGATGATACGCGGATAGGCCGAGCCACCGGCCACGATCACCTTGGGCCGATGCTGTTTGGCCAGCGTCGCGACCTCATCCATGTCGATGAGATGATCATCGCGCCGGACGCTATAGGGCACGACTTTGAACCAGCGGCCTGAAAGATTGACTGGCGAACCGTGGGTGAGATGTCCGCCAGCGGCAAGGTTGAGGCCCATAAAGGTGTCGCCGGGCTGCATGAGCGCCATGAAAACTTCCGCATTGGCGGAAGCCCCGGAATGCGGCTGCACATTGGCGAAACTGCAGCCGAACAGGCGGCACACCCGCTCGATCGCCAGCCGCTCGGCAATATCGACAAACTGACAGCCGCCGTAATAGCGCTTTCCAGGCAGACCCTCGGCATATTTGTTGGTGAGCACCGAACCTTGCGCCTCAAGCACGGCGCGGCTGACGATATTCTCCGAGGCGATGAGTTCGATGTCGTCGCGCTGGCGGCCCAGTTCGAGCTTGATCGCTCCGGCAATTTCCGGATCGTTTTCAGAAAGCGTGGCCGAAAAGAAATCCTCGTCAGTTGCATTGAACTTCTGGCTTGCCGGCATGGTTGCTTCATTTCCCTCGCTGGCAGATCATCTCGGGGTGCAATTAAAGCGGCGCGGTGCTCGCCGCGCACCCCGTGCCGAGGTGATACACCGCATGCCTCGATGATGCCAGCCGAACCCGCAACAGCTTGCGATAATTCAGCGGATAACACCGCTATATTTAGGTATCGTCGGCGATTGGCCGCAACCCGCGGCAACGATTAGAGCTTTGTCGTCGGCGGGATGGCCGGCGCGCCAAGCCCGTCACGGCCGTAAATGTCTTCGCGGAACTGCACCACGCCGTCGGCGCCCGACCAGGCCGTTACATAAACCCAGTGCAACGGCACCGGCTTGGCCAGCCGAGCGGTTTTTTGCTCGCCGGATTTGACGACGCGGTCGATGTCAGCCGCCGACCAGCCTTTGGTTTCGGCGAGAAGCCATGCAACCAAGTGGCGCACGTTCTGCACTCGTACACAACCGGATGAATGGAAACGGAAATCGTCACCAAAGAGATTCTTCAGCGGTGTGTCATGCATATACACACCGTAGGCACTGGGAAAATTGATACGAATCGAACCCAGCGAATTTTGGCTGCCGGGGTCTTGTTTGAAGGTGTAGTTGGTTGCGTCCTCGGAATACCAGTTGATCTGCGAAGGCTGCAGCTCACGATGCGCCGCGTCGAGGATGCGAATATGGTTCTGCGTCAAATAATCGGGCTGGTCCTGCATTCGCGGAATAAGGTCCTTGCGCACGATCGAAGCCGGCACGGTCCAATATGGATTGAAATTGATTTCGATGATTTTGCTGTCGATGTCGGGCGACGGGCGAGCGGGTTTGCCGACCACGCCGGTATGACGCGACACGGCGACTTCGTGCTCGATCGCCTCGATGCGCGCTGCGGGAATATTGCACACGACATAACGCGGGCCGAGATTGCCGGAGAGCGTTTTTAATCGCTCGATATTGACCTTCAACTGATCGCGCCTTGTCGCCGCCGGGACGTTCATGGCGTCGAACGTCGCCTCATGCACGATGCCGTCGATGGTCAGGCCGTGCCGCGCCTGGAAGCGGCGGACCGCTTCCTCGAGATAGGAGTCGTAGATATCGTTCTCGACCGCGCTCGCATTCGGATCGAGGTCGCCCGATATTGCCAGACGCGAACGCAACTCGGCCACGCTTGAATGGGTGGTGCCACGCCGCAGTTCCAGAACCTTCGAGACTTCGGGCCAGCCGCCTCGAACGACGATGCGGTCGTAAACTTCGACCGCGCGGCGCGTGGCTTCCGCCGTTCCTGGCGACAACATCGGAATTGTCGCTTTCGGCATGTGAACGGTACGCGATGCCTGATCGAATCCCTGGCCGAATTCGCCGTGATCGACGTCGCCGAGCAGTGCATCGAGCGCTCGATCGTCCGCCCATGCGGAGTCAATCCCGACCGCAAGTGTCGCTACGCCGAGAAGGCGCTGCAGCATAGTGCGGCGGCAAAGCCCCGCCTGCTGCGAACGCGTTCGGCTATGGGATCGAGTCATTGGACGCGTGTTTGTGCGAGCATTGCGGCTGAAATCAGCCAGCACCCCTAGACCTTGATGCAATTCGATTGAATCGGACCAAGGTCTAGGTTCTTCGTTTGAGCGTGATCTTATCCGAAAACCGGAACACCACTTTTCGGGATCATGCTCTAAGCGCGCTAACATAAAGGCGCAGCAAGCGTCCGCGCAACTGGCGGCGCAAGAAAGGCCCCGGGCGGGTGCCGGGGCCTTCGCGCGGCGTCAGAAACTCCAACCGTTACAGGCGATAAAGAATCTGGTCGGTCCAGAACCGTTCGAGGCGATGCAGCGCCTTATTCAGCACGCCGAAATCATCGGCATTGATGCCGCCCACCTGCTCCACCGTATGCATATGCTTTTCGTAAAGCGCGTCGACGGTGTCGCGTACTTCGCAGCCTTTGTCGGTCAGCTTGATGCGCACCGAACGCCGGTCGATGCGAGAACGCTGATGATCGAGGAATCCCATCTCGACAAGCTTCTTGAGATTATAGGAGACGTTGGAGCCGAGATAATAACCGCGCGTGCGCAGCTCACCGGCCGTCAATTCCTTGTCGCCGATATTATAGAGAAGCAGTGCCTGGACCGAATTGATATCGGCGCGGCCGCGCCGATCGAACTCGTCCTTGATCACGTCAAGCAAACGCCGATGCAGGCGCTCTACCAACGTGAGTGCTTCGAGATAGTGCGGGCGGATGTGGTCGAAGCGCGCCTCATGCTCGGCGGGCTCGACCGTCTTGACGACGGTTCTCATAGTGACGCCTTTCCCAATGCAATTTCTTTTATCGCGACGGGCCCTGTTTTCCCGTCGTCGGCGTCAACCTAGCGGCAAGGGTCTAAGATCAGTTTAAATAACACGCTAAAAAGAACGTATATTCGCGGCTTTTCTAGCTTAATTGGTGCTAAATATGCAGCGAATTTCGACACGCTTTATTCACCGCAATAATTCGCAATCTATTCGGCTTTGATGTTGGCGTCCGCAATAATGCGGCTGTAGGCGTCATGCTGCTTGCGCAGATAGGCGGCGAAATCCGCACCGCAGGCGCTGGCCGGAAACAGACCCTGGACGAGTAGCTTTTCCTTAACGGTCGCATCTTGCAGCGCCGTCTTGAACAAATGTTCGAGTTGCCTAATGGCGGGCTCGGGCGTGTTTGCCGGAGCGAAAGCGCCAAACCAGGCATCGACGTCGAAGTCCCGATAGCCCGACTCGGCGACCGTGGGAACGTCGGGCAATGGCTGCGCCCGCGTGCCGTTGCCGACCGCGAGGGCACGCAATTTTCCTGCTTTCAAATATTCCGACACGTTCGGATAGGTGCCGAACATCGACGTTACCTGCTGGCCCAAGACGGCATTGAGCGCCGGGGCGTTGCCGGGGTAAGGCACGAACGTCATATCCACCTTAGCGGCGCGCTTGAGCATTTCAAATCCGAGTTGGAAGCTACTCGCCGGGCCGATGCTCGCCATGGTGATCTGCCCCGGCTTGGCGCGGGCATCGTCGAGCAATTC
>CATPBC010000238.1 GCA_955652195.1 uncultured Xanthobacteraceae bacterium
CCGATCTGGATCCGCCTCATCAACCTGGAGCTAAACACCAGTGGAGGAACCCAAGATGAGCACAGACAAACTTGCGCCTGTCACGAGACGCCGGTTCTTGAGGAACACAGGTCTCACCCTTGCCGCCGCCGGCTCGGCACCGATGCTATCCGCACCATTCGTGTCGCGCGCCATGGCCGACACAAAGACACTGTCAATTGTGCAGTGGAGTCACTTCGTCCCGGAATACGACAAATGGTTCGACAATTTCGCAAAGGACTGGGGGACCAAGAATAACGTTGCGGTCACGGTCGACCACATTCCGGTGCAGGACGTCGCCGCGCGCGCGGCCGCCGAGGCGTCGGCGGGAGCGGGACACGATCTGTTCGGATGGAACGGCGCCGGCGGCGCGCACCTTTATCGCAAGTTTCTTGTCGACGTGGGCGATCTCGTCAAGGAAACCGAGAAAAAGTACGGCAAGGTCAGCGTCATCGGCCGGCAGCTCGGCTACAACCAGGACGACGGCACCTGGTCTGCCTTCCCCGATTTCTACATCAATTTCCCGGGCATGTATCGCAAGAGCATGTGGGAAGAGGCCGGCGTGATGCCGGACACCTGGGACAATTTGCGGATCGGCGGGGCCAAGCTGAAAAACAAGGGCAACCCGGTCGGCATTTCGCTCGGGCACAGCAACGACCCCAACACGACCTGGCGCGGCCTGTTGTGGAGCTACGGTGCCTCCGAACAGGACGACACCGGCAAGACAGTCGTGCTCAACAGCAAGGAGGCGGTCGAAGCGGTCAAGTACGCCGCCGCCCTGTACAAGGAGGCGATGACTTCGGACGTACTGTCGTGGAACGATGCCAGCAACAACCAGTATATCGATTCGGGTGTCGGCTCTTATATCGTCAACCCGATCTCGGCTTATCGGACGGCACAGAAGCTCAACAAGGAAGTGGCCGACGACATTTTCGTCATGAAGCCGCCGAAAGGTCCGGTGCGCCAGATCATGGGCGCCGCTTCCGAGTTCTACGGAATCTGGAAGTTCGCCAAGAACAAGGAAGCGGCGCTCGAGTTCCTCAAGCACTACTCCGATAACTGGCCCGAAGCCTTCAAGGCGAGCGAAGGGTACAACAATCCGTGCTTCGCCAATCTCGTGCCCAAGCCGATGCCGATCCTGTCCAACGATCCGACCTCGACCCCGCACGACAAGCTGGCGATCCTGCAGGATTCGGATCAGTGGTCCGCCATTCCCGGCTATCCGGGGCCGGCTTGGCCCGCTACCGACGAGATCTACAACGCCTTCATCATTCCCGACATGATGGCGAAGACGGCGACAGGTCAGTTGAGCGCCGAAGACTCGGTGAAGTGGGCCGCGCAGCAATGCGAGGCCATCTTCAAGAAGTGGGCGGGCAAGACGTGATCGACGGCGTTCGGACTGCGCGCCAGAGCGCGGTCCGGTGCATGCCGACACGTCGACTGTCGATGAAAGGAGGCGACACGGACCACGCTCCGCCCGGGGGAACGGCGGAGCGGGCGTCACACGTCAAAAATAACAATTCTGGGAGGAGCAATGGCTGCGGTATTGACCAGGGACATCGTCAAGAAATTTGGTGAAGTTCTGGCCGTGAACGGCATCAGTCTGACGGTGCCGGACGGCGAGTTCATAGTGTTGCTGGGGCCATCGGGGTGCGGCAAGACGACATTTCTGCGCATCATCTGCGGGCTCGAGAAGCAGACGAGCGGCGACCTTTTGATCGGCGGCGACGTCGTCAACGACATTCCGCCGCGCGCCCGTGGGGTGGCGATGATGTTTCAGAGCTACGGCCTCTATCCGCATTTCACGGTACGCAACAACATCGCCTTTCCGCTGCGCACACAGCGCGTTCCGAGCGCCGAAATCGAAAAGAAGGTCGAGTGGGCATCGCAACTGCTCGGCATCGGGCATTTGCTCGATCGGCAGCCGCGTCAGCTCTCCGGTGGCGAACGTCAGCGTGTCGCGCTCGCGCGCGCGCTCGTGCGCGAGCCGACTGCGCTGCTGCTCGATGAGCCGCTATCGAACCTCGACGCCAAATTGCGCGCCTCGGCGCGCCTGGAGATCAAGCAGTTCCAGCAGCGGGTTGGCATCACCACCATTTATGTGACCCACGACCAGGTCGAGGCGATGGGCATGGGCGACCGCATTGCCGTCATCGACCATGGGCGGGTGCGTCAGGTGGGAACGCCGGCGGAAATCTACGACGACCCCGCCGACCGCTTCGTCGCGACCTTTGTCGGCACGCCGCCGATGAATATCGTCGCGCGCAACGGCGGCTATCTCGGCTTCCGTCCGGAAAACTTCCTGCCCAAGGACATGATCGACGACGGTGCTTTCACCGAATTTTCGTTCCGCGTCGATCGTTCCGAATATCTCGGCTCCGAGCGGATCGTTTACGGCGTGATGGAAGGCATCGATCCGAGCGAGGTGATCACGGCGAAATTGCCGCCGGCGCATGTCGCCGAGGAAAGCATCCGGCCCGGCGAGTGGCATCCCTACGCCGTGCGCAACAACGCGCTGCGCCATTTCGACAAAGATGGCAAGCGGGCTAGTCGCCACTGAAACGAGTTTTCGCCGATGGTCGCAATCGCTCAATTAGTCCCCAGACCAGCCTCGCGCTTCCGGTTTATCCTCGACCGGCGCGACGTGCTTGGCTCGATCTTCGTCGCGCCAGCGATCCTCTACGTGCTGTTGCTGGTCGGCGTGCCGTTGCTGCTCGCGGTCTATTACTCGGTCAGCGCCTTTACGATCTACAATCCCTCATGGCGCTTCGTCGGCCTGGCGAATTTTGAACAGATCGTGCAGAACCCCGTTTTCCTGCAAACGCTGGGTAACACCTTTATCTTCACGTTCGGATCGCAAATTCTCGGTCTCATCCTCGGCAAGTTTGGCGCGCTGTTACTGTTGCGGCCGTTCCCCGGTCGCAAGATCGTCAGGGCGCTGATCATATTGCCCTGGGCGGTGCCGGTCGCGCTCGCCACGGTCGCCTGGCAGTGGATGTTCGATTCGCTCTACAGCGTCATCAACTGGACGCTGATCGCGCTCGGCATCATCACCCGTTCGCAGGCGCCGAACTGGCTTGGCAACCAGTATCTGGCAATGCTGTCGGTGATTGTCGTCAATGCCTGGCGTTTCTTCCCATTTGCGATCGTGATCTTCCTCGCCGGCATCACCGCGATCCCGCAGGACGTGCTCGACGCAGCGACGATCGACGGCGCCGGTTTCTGGCGGCGCAATTACCAGATCATCGTGCCGATGATCCTGCCGATCGTGGCCGTCGGCCTTATTTTCGGCATCGTGTTTACGTTTACCGACCTTTCCATCGTCTTTCTGCTGACGATGGGCGGTCCCGTGAGCGCAACCTCGGTCTTGGGCTTTGAGGGTTTCCAGGTCGGCATCATTTCCGGCGACGTGTCCCATGGCGCCGCCATCTCGCTGTTCATGCTGCCGGTGCTGTTTGTCGTGGTGGTCTTGATGCTGCGCTTTATCCGACGGCGGGAGATCTGACATGCAGCGTGTCATCGCTAAAACCGTCAAGGAGGCCCCGTTCTTTGGAGGGGTCGCATTCTTCGTCATTCTCTCCGCGTTCCCGTTCTATTGGATGCTGATCACCTCGTTCAAAACCAATAGCGATCTTTACAGCGTCACTAATAACCCCTTCTGGTTCAATGATCCGCCCACGCTCGAGCATTTCCGCTATCTGTTCCATGAAACCCTGTTCATGACTTGGCTGTTGAACTCCTTGATCATCGGCCTCTGCGTCGTGGCGATTACCCTCGTCACCGCGCTGCCCGCCGGCTACAGCCTAGCGCGGATGACCGGCCGCAAAGGCGAGGCCCTCGGCATCGGCATTTTCCTGACCTATCTGGTGCCGCCGACGCTTTTGTTCCTGCCGCTGTCGCGGGTCGTCGCCGATCTGGGCCTGCAGAATTCGATGTGGTCCTTGGTGCTGATCTATCCGACCTTCACCATCCCGTTCTGCACTTGGCTGTTGATGGGCTTCTTCAAGGCGCTGCCGCCCGAGATCGAGGAGGCTGCCATCGTCGACGGCTGCAGCCTGTTCGGGGCCTTCATCAAGATGGCG
>CATPBC010000239.1 GCA_955652195.1 uncultured Xanthobacteraceae bacterium
ACGCGCACGGAGATCACATCCCGAACACCCGCGATTCATTGGCATTCTTCAGGTTACGATAGCGCGCCAATGCCCATAGCGGAAAGAATTTCGGATAACCATGATAGCGCAGGTAGAGCACACGCGGAAAACCGGTCGCAGTATGGCGCTCCTCCGCCCAGAGACCATCCTCGCTCTGGGTTCGCCGCAAATAGGAAATGCCCCGCGCCGCGGCCGGGCAATGAACTTCGCCAGCAGCCATCAGGCCGAGCAGCGCCCACGCGGTCTGCGATGCCGTGCTCGGCGCAGCCTCGTGGCCCCGGTAATCGAGCCGGTAGCTTGTCGCGTCTTCGCCCCAGCCGCCATCGGGATTCTGGATAGATGCGAGCCAGTCCACGGCCCTTCGTACCATGGACGACATGGGATCGATGCCAGCCGCGGTGAGCGCACACAGGGCCGACCAAGTGCCATAGATGTAATTTATGCCCCACCTACCGAACCAACAGCCCTCAGGCCTCTGCTTGCGGCGGAGAAACTCGATCGCCCTCCTCATTACCGCGCTGGACTCCGGTCTCTCACCGAGCTGGGCCAGCATGGAAAGGCATCGAGCGGCAAGATCGGGTGTCGGAGGATCGAGCAGCGCACCATGATCGGCGAAAGGGATGTTGTTGAGATAGTAGCAGGTGTTGTCAGCGTCGAACGCAGCCCATCCGCCGTTGCGGCATTGCATACCGACGATCCACTCTCTTCCACGCGCGATGGCATCATGAAATTGCGGCCGTCCGGTTTTGGCAAGCTTGGCTGCCCGATCCATCGCCATGACCACAACTGCAGTATCATCCAAATCTACGTAATATGGATTGACGTACTGGAACGCCCAGCCGCCCGGACGCACATGGGGACGTCGTTCCCCCCAATCGCCGACCACGTCAAGGACCTGCAACGGTTCCAGCCAACGCAAACTGCGCACTGCTTCGGTGACCGCGCGCTCGCTGCCGACCTCCAGCAGGGTCTGACAAGTGAGCGCCGTGTCCCAGACTGGCGACAGGCAGGGTTGGCAATAGGCTTCCTCCTGTTTGATGACGAGTAGTTTGTCGATCGAGGCGCGAGCCATCTTCACGTCCGGATGGTCTTTCGGATAACCCAGCACGTCGAACATCATCACCGAGTTGGCCATGGGGGGAAAGATGGCACCCAAGCCATGTTGTCCGTTCAGCCGTTCGCGGACAAAGGCCACGGCCTTCTTGATCGCGCGCTGCCGTGAGGCCCTGGGAAACAGTGGTTCAGCCGCGCGAAGGACGGCGTCGATCGCCTCGAACAACAGGAACCAGCGCCAGGTCTGGTGCGGAGCCTTGGAGCCGCGTCGCGCAGTCTCGGGCGGATCGAGAAACAGCTCGTCGATTCTCACGCCGCGCGGGTTGCGGGCTTTGGGCTTCAACGCTTGGAGCACTAGCAGGGGGACGATCGTCGTTCGTGCCCAGTATGAGATCTTGGACAGGTGGAACGGAAACCAAGTAGGCAGCAGCATGATCTCGACGGGCATCACTGGGACATTGTTCCAGCCAAGAATTCCATAGAGCGCAAGCAACACCCGCGTGAACGCATTGGTCCTCGCGGCGCCACCGTGGTCGAGGATCGCCTGACAAGCGCGCTGCATGTGTTCGGCATCCGGGCGGTCGCCAATCATCTTCAGCGCGAAATACGCCTTGACGCTGGCGCTCAAATCGAAAACACCGTTGTAGACCAGCGGCCATCCGCCCCCGGCGCGCTGAGTCCGGCGTAAATAGCCCGCGATCTTCGACTCGATCCCCAGTTCGTCGCGTTCGCCAAGATAGTGCTTCAGCAGGACATACTCGGCCGGAATGGTCGCGTCGACTTCGAGCTCGAATACCCAATGGCCGTCGGGCTGTTGGCAATCGAGAAGCGCCTTGCTCGCAAGCTCGATGGATCGCTCGAGCTCGGCGTCGGGTACCTTCGGTGTTAGCATCATCGATGTGTCTGTCGCCATATCGATGCTTCACAGGTCAAAGCGCGAACAAACCGGTCGGGGCCGGGGTCGCGTTGTCTGCTTCCGCAGCGGCGGAAAGCAACGGCGCAGTCTCGACGCACTCTTGATCGCCAAACGTGCGCAAGCGGACTATCCTTTCTCCCGCGGGGGGCCCATCAGAGCGGGTTGAAACAACACGGCCGCCGTCATAGTGCAGACCAGCGCCAGCGCCATCAACTTCCCCATGCTGGAGGTGCCGGGTTGACTGGACAGCCACAGGCTGCCGAACGCCGTTGCCGTAGTCATAGCGCTGAAGATAACCGCCCGGGTCAGGCTGGATTGCAGCAGGGCGGTTTTCCCGGCCCTCCACGCCATGATATAATAGATTTTGAATGCAACGCCGACGCCGAGCAACAGCGGTAGCGCGATGATGTTGGCAAAATTCAGCGGAAGGTCGAACACAGCGCATAGTTCCAGTGTAACGACGCCGGCGACGATAAGCGGCAGGAGGGTGAGCACCACATCGCCCATCCGACGCAGAGCGATCCACAACAGGATGGCGATCGCCGAGAGGGCGAAGATTCCAGCTTCGATGAAGGCTCGCACGACGGTGTTGCGGGCTTCGTACAGGAACACGGCGGGTCCTGTTGCATTCGGTTCAACCGCCAGCACCGAGGTAGCGAAGCCGCGCAGGACCTCGGTGTCTTCGGGATCGCCTTTGGGCAGGACTTGGACCCGGGCGTGCCCGTCGGTGGTCACCCAATCTCCGGCGACGTCGGAGGGGATATTCTCGGTGGTGATACGCTCGGGCTTGAGCTCCTGTCTGAGCTGATCGAGCGAGATCCGCAGGGGCGCGGTGACCGCCGTTTCGGCTCGCATGCGGGCCAATGGGTCGGCTTCCGCAAGCTGCGTCAGCAGCTGCGAGAGTCGCCGCGCCGCATCGGCGCCGGGTCCCTGGTTGTTGCCGGCGACCTTCGACAGGGCGTCGGCCACCGATGACAACGCTTCGATATCCTTCTGGTCGGTGGGCGGGCGATCGACTTCCCTGGGATTGAGCGACGCATCGATCGTCGTCGCTGCATCGTGGATGAGCTTGAGCTTTTCATCCTGGTCACTGGGCACAAGATCACTGAGCGTTCTCGTTTGCGAAACTTCCGGAAGCGCCGATAGCCGCCGCGCGGTTGCATTCGCAGCGGCGAGGTCGGGGGCCTCGATCTCGATCGCGTTGGCTCCGGTCTGTGGATTCTTCCTCAGTTCGAGGAACGTTGCGACTGATTCGACCTTCGGGCTTTGCAAATGCAGCGGATTGAAGTCGAACTGCAGCCAGAACAGCAGCGGTGAGGCAAGTACGACGACCAGAATGATGATCACCACGACCGGAATCCGATGCAGTTCCAGGAACCGATCGACCGGCGCGAGCTGCGCAAACCCCATGGGATGCGGTTCGCCGGGAGGGTTCAGGACCGCCAACAGCGCCGGCAGCAAGGTAATACTGGTGACGAAAGCGATGATCATCCCCGAGCCTGCAATCTCTCCGAGCTCGGAGAGCCCGCGGTAGGCGGTAGGTAGGAACGAGGAGAATCCTACCGCGGTCGCCAACGCGGCCAAGGCCAAAGGCCCGCCGACCTTGACCGCCGTGCTGTGCAAGGCAGTGCGCAGCTCGGGATAATCGTGACGCTCGGCACGGTACCGTACGTTGAACTGAATTCCGAAATCGACGCCTAGCCCGATAAACAGCACGAAGAAAGCAATGGAGATTAGGTTGAGCGCGCCGACTAGGAACAGGCCCCAGGCGGCGGAAATTGCCAGCCCTACCAGGAGACTGACGGCCACCGCGAAGATAATCCGCGCCGAGCGCAGTGCGAGCCATAGGATGATCAGAACCGCAAGCAGCGATACGGCGGCATTGAGGCCCGCGTTCTTCTTGAGGGTCCTGAACTCGTCGTCGTCGGTCGGGATACGCCCGGTTTGACGCACCCGCGCCTGATAATCGGCGCCGAGTTTGAGATCCGAAGCGGTCTGCGCGATCGCATCAGTTGCCGCGCGACCAGGTTCGAGCGCCGTGAAGTCGAGCACAGGCTCAACCTCAATGAAGCGGCGCAGGTCCGTCGGCTCCGCCGGTTTGCCGCCAGCCAGCGCGCGCCACGAGAAGCTTGCGGGCCGGCCGGCAACAACATTTTCCGCTGTACCGGCGGCCATGGTCATCGGTCTGGTCATGTCGTCGAGCTTCAGCGCGCCGCGCTGCACCCCCGTGATCCCAAGCGACAGCGCGTGGAGTATTCCCCGCAGGCTCGGATCGGCCGCCAAGGTTTTCAGGAGGACATCTGCTCGCGTCAACCCGTCCGTCACCCGTGCGACCTCGTCGGTCGGCAAGTACAACAAGGCGTTCCGCGCGAAAAAGTTGCCACCTTGGATTTGACGAACGGAATGAATGAGTTCGGAACGCGTTGCGAGAGCCTGGGCCAGTTTGGCAGCCGCTTGCTCGACGAGCTCGGGCGTCGGCGCGTCAATTACTACGAGGATCTGCCGTTGCGGGAACGACTCGAGGAATCGCTCCTCCCGCTGGCGCCAGGGCAGATCGGCCGAGATAAGCATTTTGGTGTCGGTTCGGATGGCAAAATGCGTCCCGGTGTAGACACCGGAACCTGCCGCCAAAACCGCAGCCGGCCCGATCAGCCACCATGGATGCTGGGTGCAGAGATCGACGATACCGACGATGAGCGATTTCAGCATGTGTTGCCACTCACCAAGCGGATTCGCAGTGGGCCGCGTATGGCATGGGCAGCCCGTTGGCCGCGGGTTTAGACGTCGCGCAAGGCGACTGAGAACCGCGTTCAATACGTTACATGGGCAGCTGAGCCTCCTCCAGTGCCGCGCCGTCACCAACGCCGGAGAGAGGATCGTTGTGGGTCATGAACTGCCTCGCCAACACCGCGGCCGGTGCGGCACAAGACCTCCGATGACGGACACCAACGCTGGCTAGATGAGCATCCGGAGAAGATGCGCCAGCGGCGCGAGACGGTCGAGCTCGCGGCCTATGCCGCGTCCCATCCTGGCCTTGATGGTTCCGCGCATGGGCAAAACCGCCCGTCTATCCATTGAGGTCGCCATCACATTTGGCGGCCTCTTTATTTTTCAGCTGGCTGACGGGCGCCATGTCTGCTTGTGATGCTGTGGACTGCTCCTCCACCGGCACGTGAGTGCCATGAATGTGGGTGCCTGCTGAGGACCCACGATTCGGAGGAGCCAAATCATACAATCGATTATGACGATCGGTCTCGACATCGCTAAGTCGGTCTTCCAAGTGCATGGCATTGATG
>CATPBC010000240.1 GCA_955652195.1 uncultured Xanthobacteraceae bacterium
TCGTGCTGACGCGCATTCTCGTTTACTTGCGGCAAAAGCCGGCAGCATTTCGCGTGATCGATACCCATGCGGGTGCCGGCCGTTACGATCTTCTGGGCCCGCAAGCCGCGCGTTCGGGCGAATGGCGCGACGGCATCGCGCGCCTATTCGACAAATCGCGATTCAATACATCGCAGTTGGGCGCCAGCGAGAGCGAGGTCGCCCAAGCGTTGCTTGCACCTTACTTTGATATTATTGCGGCGCTTAATCCGAACGGCACATTGCGGCTCTATCCGGGATCGCCGCAGATCGTCAAGGCCCTGTTGCGGCGGCAGGACCGGCTCGTCGCCTGCGAGCTCGAACCGAACGCGGCGGCGGCGCTCAAACGTGCCTTACGCGGCGAGCCGCGCGCTAAGGCGCTGACGATTGACGGCTGGATGGCGCTTTACGCCAATATCCCCCCGAAGGAGCGCCGCGGCCTCGTCCTGATCGATCCGCCGTACGAAGAGAGTGCGGATTTTCTCCGGCTCTCAGACGCCTTGGCGGAGGCACATCGCAAATGGCCGGGTGGCCTGTACCTGTTGTGGTATCCAATCAAGGCGCGTGAGGCGCCCGACGCACTTGCCCGGCGGCTGCGCCGGCTCAACGTGCCAAAAATCCTCCGCTGCGAATTATCCTTCGGACCGCCGCGGGCCGCCGGCGTGCTCGCCGGCTCCGGCGTTATCATCGCCAACCCGCCTTATCCGCTGGAAAGCGAATTGCGCACGATCCTTCCCGCGCTGACGCGCCTGTTGGCGCCGGCGGGCGCTTACCGGATCGACTGGCTCACCCGCGAATAGGCCAGCGGGCGCGGCTTATCGCGGTCCGCAGCAACGCGCCTCGGTGCCGTCACGAGTGCCGGAAACCGCCAGAAACGCGGGCTGCTTCCCCACTTTTCCACAGGTCCGAATTGGTTTAGCTTTGTTAGCTGGCTTAGACGTTCCGCCTCCTGTGGGGGGCCGGCGGAGTGGCTGAGGCCGTGGGGGGCTTAAGCTCTTTGCTCGTGTGGATGTCCGGCCTAGCCGTCAGCCTCGACGGTGGCGGCGACGTGAGCACGGGAAGGAGTTTGCGCAATGGCAATGACCGGTACGGTCAAATTTTTCAACGGTGAGCGCGGCTACGGCTTCATCAAGCCCGACGATGGCGGCCGCGACGTGTTTGTGCACATTACCGCCGTTGAACGCGCGGGGCTGAAATCGCTGATGGAAGGCCAGCGCCTCACGTTCGAGGTCGAGCCCGACAAAAAGGGCAAAGGCCCAAAGGCCGTCAATCTCGTCGTCACCGGCTAGAACGACCTGCTGCGCCGCACTTGACCTTTGCCGGTGCAGCACGCATGTGCGTGCGCGCTGCCGGTATCGCCGGAGAGTTTTGCAGGCGCGTTCCTCGACCGCTCGATTTCATATGGTGCGGCAATGATGATTCTGCGTTCGTCCCCCGCGTCACCGTTCGGGCGCAAGGTGCGGATTGCGATCTCGCTCTTGGGCTTTGATGACCAAACGCGAATCGAGCCCGCCGATCCGACGGACTTCTCTGACAGCCTGCGCCGGCAAAATCCGCTCGGCAAAATTCCGGTGCTGATCGCCGAAGACGGCGCCGTCTATTATGATTCCCGTGTGATCGTCGATTTCCTCGATGAGCGTGCCGGCGGCGGCAAGATCGTGCCGCGCGAACCGCGGCAGCGGCTCGCCGCGCTACGGCTGCAGGCGTTATGCGACGGCATTCTCGACGCTTCGATCCTTACCGTTTACGAGGCGCGATGGCGTGCGCTCGAACATCACGAGCAAAAATGGCTCGATCATCAAGCCGGTAAGGTCACCCGCGCGCTGGAACTCCTTGAATCCAATCCGCCGGTACTCGCGGCCGCCGCGGGCAGCTTGCCCAATATCGGCCAGATCGCGCTCGCTTGCGCGCTCGGTTACCGTGATTTTCGCTTCGGCGAAGGCTGGCGCAACGCGCATCCGCGCCTTGTGGCATGGCTGGACGCTTTCGCTGCGCGCGTTCCGGCTTTCGCGGCGACCAAGCCAACTGGATAACATTGCGTTCGCCCCGGCCGCTCGTGGTTTCATCTGATGGTGCTGACGTAAAAAAGCCCCGGTGCGTCAGCACCGGGGCTGCAATGTCGCGCTCTGCCAGACGCTTAGAACTTGTAGTTCACGCCGGCGCGCAGGAGATTGGCGTGGAACGACACGTTGTCGGTGACGAGCCCGCCGCCGCAATTCAATCCGCAATTGAAGGTACCGAGATCGACATAGAGATACTCGACCTTGGCCGTCCAGTTGGGCGCGAACGCGGCCTCCAGCCCGGCGCCGATTGTCCAACCGCTGTTGTCGCTGCTGGTCTGGGCGAAGCCAGGGACGGATGCCTTGATATTGCCGAACGCGGCGCCGCCGGTGATATACGGCATGAAACGATCCGCGGCATAGCCGAGCCGCCCGCGCACCGTTGCCAGCCACGTGTTGCTCGTCTTGCAGCCGGGCGGACACAGATTTGTAGTCGAACCGTTGATCCCCGACCAATCGATATCGCCTTCGATGCCGGCGACCACTTGACCGAATTGATAATTGTAGCCGGCTGTGCCGCCGATGAGCCCGCCGCTCACGTTGCGGCTGCCGGTCGAATCCCAGTTCGAACTGCCGAAGCCGCCGCCGCCGTTGATGCCGATGTAAAAGCCGGTCCAATTGTAGATTTGTACGATAGCCGGCTGCGGAGCATAGAACGGCCCCGGCGCCCGGCGCGCCAAATCGGCCGCCGCCGCGATCGCCGTCATTGCCGCGAGCGCGACAAACGCAAACACAACACGCTTCATCTTTGACCTCCATGTACGACGCCGCCGCGTCGCGTTTGGCGGTGCATATTATTTGTCGAAAAGTTATCAGCTAGTGTTGAAAAGCCACAGACGCGCGAGAAGTTGTGCCGGCTTTGTGGCCAAAAATGACTCGCATGCGCCACGATTTTAGTTAGCGAAATCTTGCTGAGTAAAAAATATGGTGAATGATTTTTTAAAATCACTCGCCGCTTCGCGGCAGCGCGTGGATCGACACCGCTAAAATGCGATCGTCACTTCTCGGTGACTGTAGCCAATAATGGATTGGCGGCAAACCTGATGCGGCTCGGATTGAATTATCAAGGCGATATCGTTAATGGGGTCTTATATGTGTCTCAGGCCAGAGGCCGCCGCCTCGCCAACGGGCAGATAGCCGCGGCAAGCACGATCGCGAGGCCCGGTTCGCGGTTGATTCGCAGATGGCCTTCGCTGACGATAAACCTACACGCAGGAGCATGAGTAGTACTGCCAAACCAGACATCCCCAAGCCAGAGATTGCCCCGGAGGCGGAAGTCGCCGAGGAAGACGACGAGCAATCGCTGCCGCAGCCCGAAGAAGAACCGGCAAAGCTTCGCTTTGATGAAGAAGAAAGCTCGCTCGCGGCGGGCCGCGCCACGATTGTCCATTACGCCAAGCACGCGCCGTCGCGGCCGGGCGTCTATCGGATGATCGACGGCCGCGGCGACGTGCTCTATGTCGGCAAAGCGAAGAATGTCAAAAAGCGTGTTCAGGCTTATGCCCGTCCAGCCGGGCTCGACACTCGCATCGAGCGGATGATCGCGGCGACGCGCCGCCTCGAATTCGTCGTCACCCGCACCGAGACCGAAGCGCTGCTGCTTGAAGCTAATCTGATCAAGCGACTGCGGCCACGCTTCAATGTGGTGCTGCGCGACGACAAATCGTTTCCCTACATCCTAATCACTTCCGACCACTGGGCGCCGCAAATCCTCAAGCATCGCGGCGCGCGCACGCGGCCCGGTCATTATTACGGTCCGTTCGCATCGGTCTGGGCAGTGAACCGCACCGTCAACGCGCTGCAGCGCGCATTTTTACTGCGCTCGTGCAGCGATCCGTTCTTCGAGAGCCGGACGCGGCCATGCCTGCTCTATCAGATCAAGCGCTGTTCGGCGCCGTGCACGAAGGAGATCGAGTTTCAAGATTATTCGGCGCTAGTGCGCGAGGCCAACGATTTCCTATCGGGACGCAGTAAAAAGGTGAAAGACCAGCTCGCGGATGAAATGGAAAAAGCATCGGCCGGGCTCGATTTCGAACGCGCCGCGATCTATCGCGACCGCCTCGCCGCGCTCTCCGCGATTCAATCGCATCAGGGCGTCAATCCACGCGGCGTTGAGGAGGCCGACGTTTTTGCGGTCCATCAACAAGGCGGATTCTCCTGCGTGGAGGTGTTCTTCTTCCGCACCGGTCAGAACTGGGGCAATCGCGCTTACTTTCCCAAGGCAGACCGCTCGCTTTTGGCCGGCGAAGTCTTGTCCGCCTTCCTCGCCCAGTTTTACGACGACAAGCCGCCACCGCGGCTAATCCTGATTTCGCATGAGATCGTCGATCGCGCGCTCCTCGCTGAGGCGCTGTGCACCAAGGTCGGCCGCAAGATCGAGATCGCGGTGCCGTCGCGCGGTGAAAAGAAGGACCTGGTTGGGCACGCGCTTGCCAACGCCCGTGAAGCGCTCGGCCGCAAGCTTGCGGAGACATCCTCGCAGGAAAAATTGCTGCGGCAACTCGCCGACACCTTTGGCTTGCCGCGGGTGCCGCGTCGTATTGAGGTCTATGACAATAGCCACATCCAAGGCTCGAATGCGGTGGGCGCGATGATCGTCGCCGGAGCGGAAGGATTTCGCAAAAGTCAGTACCGCAAATTCAACATTCGTTCCGCCGACCTGACCCCCGGCGACGACTTTGGCATGATGCGCGAAGTGCTGACGCGCCGGTTCAAGCGGCTCCTGGCCGAGGCGCCGGAGCAAGAACGACACCACGCTGATCTTGTTGCCTCCCCCCCTGTGGGGGAGGCCGATCCGGCGCAGCCGGATCGAGGGGGTCGGTCGAAGGTACCAGCCACCCCCCTCTCTATCCCTCCATCACAAGGGGGAAGGGAAGAGAACGCGGTTCTCGATGCGCAAGACGAATCGCCCTGGCCCGACCTCGTGCTGATCGATGGCGGGCAGGGCCAGCTCACGGCGGCACGCGAAGTTTTGACCACTCTCGGTCTTACGATTCCGATCGCTGCCATCGCCAAAGGGCCCGAGCGCGATGCCGGGCGGGAAACGCTCTTTGTTCCAGGGCGCGACTCGTTCAAGCTGCCGCCGCGCGATCCAGTGCTTTATTTCGTTGAACGCCTGCGCGACGAGGCGCACCGCTTTGCCATCGGTTCGCACCGCGCGCGCCGCAAGCGCGACCTGCGCGAGGCCGGCCTGCAGGAGATTGCCGGCATCGGACCGACCCGCAAGCGCGCGCTGCTTCTGCATTTCGGTACGCTTAAGGCGATCGAACGGGCTTCGTTGACGGACCTCATGGAGGTCGAGGGTATCAGCGGCGAAACCGCGCGGCGCATCTACGCCTTTTTTCATGATGGGGCGACTGCAACGTGATCCACGCAAAATCATCCCCATATACGCACAA
>CATPBC010000241.1 GCA_955652195.1 uncultured Xanthobacteraceae bacterium
AAAGCCACGAGTGCTTGATCTCGCAAGTTCCGTCGTAACCAGCTTGTCCCTAACCTTGGCGGGCCGCGACGCGACGTGATGCAGACTGTAGTCGCACATGAAGGGGCCTCCTCTCGCTCGGACCAGGACATCGATATGGGTCAGTGTACGCTACCACCGCATGGGGATTCGCGTCAAATCAACTTGCGACGAGATGCGTGGTTCCGTTCGTGCAGGCTCCGAAAGGCGCAACGCGCGCGTCAAGCAAGCCGCCGGTCTGCTTAAGTAAACAAGGTGACATTCCCGGCGCATATTGGGCGGCCCTTACGCATCCGGCGGCGACCCAGGATATCGTCACGCGGATCTTCGCTGACGTGCACATGCTCTCCCACCTTGTTGGGGCAGACGACTGCAACAACTGGAGGCGGACAACGCGGTGCTCGCGGCAAAGGTGGAGCGCCAGCAACGCCAGCTGCACGAAGGTTTTGTCGAGCGTGACCGAACAATTCGGGAGCTGAATGAATTGCTGTCCACGCGGGCCAGTGAGCGCTCAGAGCGGCCATCTGATCATGAATGGTGTACCGACGATGATCGGTTCGAGACCGCTGTTCACGATCCACCAAGCGACTTGTGCAAGAAACTGCCGCGCCCGCGGTGCGGCGGGCGATGGGGGAGAGGGTTTGAATTCCCGCGGAAGCCAGTCGACTATCCGCCCGTCACGCTCATATGGCGAGCGACGGCGGGACGCTGGTGGCGGCGATCGATGACGAAGTCGTGGCCCTTGGGCTTGCGGCTGATCGCCTCGTCGATCGCGGCATAGAGCAGGTCGTTTCCTTCCGAGGCGCGCAACGGCTTGCGCAGGTCGGCGGCGTCTTCCTGGCCGAGACACATAAAGAGCGTGCCGGTGCAGGTGACGCGCACGCGATTACAGGACTCGCAGAAGTTATGGGTGAGCGGGGTGATGAAGCCGAGCCGGCCGCCGGTTTCCGCAACGCGCACATAGCGCGCCGGCCCGCCGGTCCGATAGTCGATGTCGTCGAGCCGGTAGCGTTCGGCAAGCCGTGCGCGCACGAGGGAGAGCGGCAGATATTGATCGAGCCGGCCTTCGCCGATTTCGCCGAGTGGCATCACTTCGATCAGCGTCAGGTCCATGCCGCGGCCGTGCGCCCATTCGAGGAGCTGCGGAAACTCGTCGTCGTTGACGCCTTTGAGCGCCACGGCATTGATCTTGATTTTGAGCCCGGCGGCTTGCGCCGCATCGATCCCGGCGAGCACCTTGTCCAAGGCACCCCAGCGCGTGATGGCGCGGAATTTGTCGGCGTCCAGCGTATCGAGCGAGACGTTGATGCGGCGGATGCCCGCGGCGCGCAAATCGTGCGCATATTTTTCGAGCTGCGAGCCATTGGTGGTCAAAGTCAGTTCGTCGAGCTCCCTCGAGCGCAGGTGCCGCGACAGCGAATTGACAAGCGTCATAATGCCGCGTCGCACCAGCGGCTCGCCGCCGGTGAGCCGAAGCTTGCGCACGCCGCGCGCGACAAAGGCCGAACACAGGCGGTCGACTTCCTCCAGCGTCAATATCTCGGCCTTCGGCAGAAATGACATGTTTTCCGCCATGCAATAGACGCAGCGGAAATCGCACCGGTCCGTCACTGAGACGCGAAGATAGGAAATGGCACGGCCGAACGGGTCGATCAGCCCCCGCTTGGCGGCTGCGCCGTCGAATTCGAATGCCTGCACCTTGTCCATCGGCTTCAATAGGATGTAGTTGCAACCACCATCTAGGGTCAAGTCTGAGAACTGCTGGATATTTTGGTTTGAGCTGGACCTTTTGAAGGCTTGCGATTGAGATCGACTTGGACCTCGTATTCCTGATCGAGTTCCTTCTTCACGGCGGAGAGCTGACGTCGCTCGAACTCGGTGACCTTGATCGGCTTCCATCGTTCGGCGGCGCGGATGAGCGCTCCAAACATCAGCTTTAAGACGGCTCGTTCGCCGAACGCATTCGGAATGATCTTGAGATGACGGCGCTCTTCAACGAACAGCCGTTCGAGTAATTATCATATGTTCTTGGATCATGTTCTGGGATCGGCTCTTAGCTAACACTTACAGACGGTGGTTCCCCACGGCGATCACGAGTCGAGGCGGGGCGCGGAGCTGGCCCCCGGGGGCGGATCGGCTAGGCCATCAAAACTTCTCCTCAGCGCTACTGGCCTCATCCTCTTGCGCACCCTCCAGGTCTTTCACTTTGAGGCCCTGCTCCATGAAAAAGCGGTATTGCGCAAAATTCTCCTCATAGATAGCTCTGTCCTCCACTGGCCCGACTATCTCAAAGGCGTAGTTATAAAACTCGCCGGATGGCGACTTGTCCTTAAACGAGGCCATTTCAAAAATGACGCCAAAAGAGGGGGCACGCTGGACCTTCAATTTACCGATCAACTTGGTTGCCGCCTTGATGGCCGCCCGCTGCAATGTCACCACCGCAGGCGGCAAATCTCGCCGATCCGGAAATGAACATACGATCGAATACATGCGCGTAGCAGCAGGCGGCGAATTGGGATCGCTCGGATTATAGCTGCCCCGTCTATCAAGACGCGATGCCGCCACGGTGCGGGCAGTCCGCCACTTCACTTCGTGGCCGCTCTTGAGCTTAACCGCAAACTCGGTATCGGCGGGCGTCCAATGCTTGCCGTCGTCGGCTCGAGCAAGAATGCCGCCGCCCGCCTCCCGCGGACGCCACAGAATAAAGCGCCTGTCGATGTAAACTGGGCAAATGCGAACATGCGATCCCAATCGTTCATCGACCAGGCTGTGCCAAAACTCGCCCTGCTTGGCGTTGTTGAATTCAGTAAGCTCGGGCGACGGTGCCTGAAGCAGTTTCAGTCGCGGCATTTCTACGTCCCCAACACCAAACCTGCCAAGGCCCGCATGCTCCTGCATGAAGGCGGGCAACTGCGTCTTAGCCATTATGTTCTCCTAGCCCGTGTGGACGAATTGACTCAGGTACATGATTTGAAGGTTCCACGCTGGGATTCAACGTGATTCATGGATTGCCGACTGATTCGGAGGGTCGGCATGTCCACGACAATGACGGAACTGGATTGGCAGGCGGCGGTTGCGGTGTTCCGCGCGTCGCTGTCGCGACGCGGCGCCAAGGCCGTAACGATCGGCTGTTTCTGGAAGCGCTGCATCATCACCTGGCGAGCGCTGCCGAAGCGCTTCGGCAAATGGAACGGCGTGTGGAAGCGGTTCGAGCGGTTGAGAAAGGCAGCCGTCTTCGAGATGTTCTTCGACCATCTGGCCTCGTTCAGTTCATCGGCACATCTGGTGTGGGGCGCGAACGGCGCGGCATCGTCGAGCACCAGCGCGCGCACCAGCTTGTCGGTGCGCTCACGCACGCGAGAATATACAGGAGCCGCCGGGCCTCAAAGCTCGGCCATGGTCTCGGCGCTGATCATGCCGCGGTCGGAGCTTAATAAGATGCGAAAAAAATACGTATTTGTGGGATCGGCGCCCCCTTGCGTTTTCCAACCATCGGTCTAGCATTACCTTACACTTACGCCGCCGATCATGTGGATCGCGGACGGCGGACGGCGGATGGCTGATGGCTGATGGCGAGCGAAAGCCC
>CATPBC010000242.1 GCA_955652195.1 uncultured Xanthobacteraceae bacterium
CATATCGTGTTTCGTGGCGGGATTGGCCGCTGCCGGATGTTTGCTTGCGATCTCAACACGGCTCCAGGCCCAAACCGCGGTCGCGATCGATGCCGACGATATCGGCGGCGTGGTCACGGGACCGCACGGACCGGAAGCCGGCGTCTGGGTGATCGCCGAAACCCGCGATCTGCCGACACGATATGCCAAGATGGTGGTGACCGACGATCAAGGCCGCTACGTCGTCCCCGATCTGCCGAAGGCCAATTATCAGGTGTGGGTGCGCGGCTACGGCCTGATCGATTCGTCCAAAGCAGACGCCACCCCCGGCAAGCAGGTCAATCTAACCGCCGTTCCTGCCCCCAACGATGCCGCTGCAGCAAAATATTATCCGGCGATCTATTGGTTTTCGATGTTGAAAATCCCGGACCAGGACCAGTTCGGCGGCAAGAGCGACATTCCGCAAAACATCACGCAGGTCGATTGGCTCACCACGATCAAAAATCAATCATGCGTCGGGTGCCATCAGCTTGGTCAACTCGCAACGCGGACCATCCCCGCGGCATTGGGGCAGTTCAAAAGCGGTGAAGAAGCGTGGATGCGCCGCGTCCAGGCCGGCCAGGCCTCGCCGCTGATGGTCAATCCCCTTGCCGGCAAGCTCGGCGGCGTGCCCTTCAAATATTTCGGCGACTGGACCGATCGCATCGCCGAGGGCGAACTACCTTTCGCTAAGCCGCCGCGGCCGCAAGGCATCGAGCGCAATATCGTCGTTACGACCTGGGATTGGGGCAACGAGAAGCAATACCTTCACGACCTGATCTCGTCCGACAAACGCAATCCGACCGTTAACAGCAACGGCCCGCTTTACGGCTCGCCCGAATATGCCAGCGACCAGTTACCGGTTCTCGATCCTAAGACGGCGAAAGTCAGTTACATCACGCCGCCGGAGGGCGCCGATGTGCCTGAGGCGCTTGGCCCGGGCCATTCAGCCATCGAGAAGCCGCTGGCGGCCTCGCCTTACTGGGGCATGGAAAAGATCTGGGACACCAAATTCGACAATCACAACGACATGTTCGACGGCAAAGGCCGGCTGTGGATGACGGGCACCAATCACGCGCCCGGCACGCCGGCGTTCTGCAGGAAAGGCTCCAATAATCCATACGCCAAAGCATTCCCGCTCGACACCAATGAACGCCAATTGGCGTTCTTCGATCCGAAAACCAACAAATTCACTTTCATCGATACGTGTTTCGGCACGCATCACCTGCAATTCGGCTTCGATAGCGACAACACGCTGTGGACGAGCGGCGGCGGCCCCGTGGCGGGCTGGTTCGACAGCAAAGTATTCGACGAGACCGGCGACGCCGAGAAAGCGCAAGGCTGGGCGCCGTTCGTGCTCGACACCAACGGCAACGGCAAGCTCGACGACTACACCGAGCCGGGCCAGCCGATCGATCCCAACAAAGATGCGGGGGTGATCGGCGGCTCAGGCAGCTACGCCGTGATGCCCAATCCGGTGGACGGTTCGATCTGGTATACCGTCCAGGTGTTCGCCGGGCGCGCGGGCGTGCTGCGGTTCGATCCCAAGACCAAGCTGTCGGAGATCTACTACATTCCGCTGCCCGGCTTCGGCCCGCGCGGCGGCGATATCGATTCCAAGGGCGTGGTCTGGGTTTCGCTCGCCAGCGGCCATCTCGGCAGCTTCGATCGCTCGAAGTGCAAAGCTCCGCTGAACGGGCCGGCCGCGACCGGCGATCATTGCCCGGAGGGATGGGCCTTCTACAAATATCCGGGCCCCGGTTTTCAAGGCATCGGCGACAACAGCGCCGAGGCGAGCTACTACACCTGGGTCGATCAGCATAACGCAGTCGGGCTCGGGGCCGACGTGCCGATCTCGACGGCTAACGAGAACGACGGCTTCGCTGCGCTCGTCGACGGCAAGATGGTCACGCTGCGGATCCCCTACCCGCTCGGCTTCTATGCCAAGGGTTTGGATGCCCGCATCGACGATCCGCAAGCCGGCTGGAAAGGCAGAGGCTTGTGGTCGTCGGAGGGAGACCGGACGCCCTGGCTCAAGGAAGGCGGCAAAGGCATGACCCCGATCGCGGTTCACATTCAGGTCCGTCCTGATCCGCTGGCGCACTGAGCGGGCGCTGGAACTCGTCGCGTCACAATACTCCAAGCATGGCTGCGGCGATGCGGAACGCTGCCTTGTGGCGTTTCAGAAATTTCGGCTGCCAAAAGCTTCGATTGCCACGTGACTAAGTATTCGCGCGCCGACTCGCGATCAGGCCAAACGCATTGATCGGCGCCAACGGCTCGCCCGCTATTTTTTTAATTGCTAGTTTACTGGCCGATTTTGTAGTTCAGACCCAGGCGAAAGATGTGGCCTTCGTTTCTGAATCTATAATTGATAAAAGTCCCAGCGCCATTCGGCAGCGAATTGAAGTTCAACAGCACCGTGTCATCGGTCAGATGGTAATAAAGATATTCGACCTTGGCGCTCCAAGGTCCAAAGACCATCAATTCGGCGCCGCCGCCGCCGGCAAAACCGACTCTGATGTCATCGTTGCTTGAGGCGACCGTTACGCCGGTGAAGGCGGTAGGTATTCCCGTGACTGAAACGGTGTCCTTCACCTGACCAAAAGCCAAGCCGCCTGTCCCATAAATCATCAGCATCGGGGTCGCCAAAAACCCCGCGCGACCGCGAATCGTGGCAAGCCATTTGAGCTGCTGGGAAGCTTGTTCGGTATTTGCACCAAAGAAGCCGAACCCTCCCAACGAAGGAATGTTCACGGCAGGGAAAGCACGGTTGTCGTCAGGGTTTAAGGTCGTGCCCTGTATGTCTCCTTCGACACCCCAAACCCAATTTGCGGATTGCAGGTTGTAGCCAAATTGGCCGCCGCCGGCGAAACCGCAAGCGCCACCAAGAAAGCGCGGAAACTGACCAAGCAAAGGAATGCGATGCCCAAAGTCCACAAAACCCATAGGATCCAATAGGCCGAAGGTCGTGCCGAAGGTGCCGCGATTAGCCACGGCATTGGTGCACACGCCGCCGGCGTTCACGCCGGCATAGTAACCGGTCCAACTAAAAACCGGCGCTGGCCGCGGCAACGGTTGCTTCGGCGCCTTCTTGCTCTTCGCCGCCAAAACTGGCGTTGCCATGAGCAAGGCGATTACGCCAATGCTGCCGACAATTTTTCTCACGACGCTCATCGTTAAATCCCTAAAAGATGATTGAACGTTACTATTGAATTTCATCAAACAATGTAGCCCCGCTGCCACATTGGATATGAATCTCGATTGAGCGAGATACATTTAGAAATGAAATTTTCTCATCTGAAAACAATCTGAAAGTCATGCCGACTAAATAAACACGGGATGAAGTGGCCGCGGCAGTTTGCTATTCGTCCGCCGTATCGACGAATTGCTCGCGCCGATAGCCTTGCGCGTAGAGCAGCGCGGTGAGGTCGCCATGATCGACGCAAGCGTCGGCCACGTCGCGTAGCGCCGGTTTGCCGTGAAAGGCGACACCGAGACCGGCCGCCTCGATC
>CATPBC010000243.1 GCA_955652195.1 uncultured Xanthobacteraceae bacterium
CGCTTGGCGTCGATCGCGACCACGATGCATTGGTCACCGAACTTTTCCGCAGCCTCTTTGACGAAGCCGCGCCGCGCCACCGCGGCGGTATTGATCGAGACCTTGTCGGCGCCGGCAGCGAGCAGCGCGCGGATATCCTCGATGGTCCGGATGCCGCCGCCCACGGTGAGCGGCATGAAGCAGGCCTCCGCGGTACGCCGCACCACGTCGAGCATGATGCCGCGGTTCTCATGGCTCGCCGTGATGTCCAAAAAAGTAAGCTCGTCGGCGCCCGCCCCGTCATAGGCGACCGCCGCTGCAACCGGATCGCCGGCATCGCGCAGGTTGACGAAATTGACGCCCTTGACCACCCGGCCATCTTTGACGTCGAGGCAGGGAATGACGCGGACCTTGAACATTCAGGCCGTCGCCTGCGCCTCGCGCAGGAGCGCGAGCGCTGCCGCGGCATCGAGCCGGCCGTCGTAAAGCGCGCGGCCGACGATCGCACCTTCGAGCTTTTGCGCGCGTGGTTGAGTTAGCGCCTGCACATCGGCCAGCGAGGCCAAGCCACCCGAGGCGATCACCGGGATTGAGATCTTATCGGCCAGCGCGATAGTCGCATCGAGATTGAGGCCTTCCAGCATGCCGTCGCGATTGACATCGGTATAGACGATAGCCGCGACGCCGGCATCTTCAAACCGGCGCGCTACATCGAGCGCCGACAGCATCGATGTCTTCGACCAGCCTTCGACGGCAACTTTTCCGTCGCGCGCGTCGAGCCCCACCGCGATACGGTCGGGATAGGCGCGCGCGGCGTCTTTGACGAGCCCGGGATCGCGCACCGCCGCAGTGCCGATGATCACGCGCGCAATCCCTTTGCCGAGCCAAACGTCGATCGTCGCGCGGTCGCGAATGCCGCCGCCGAGCTGCGCGGGGATTTTCAGCGCGGCGAGAATGCGCTCGACCGCCGTTGCATTGACCGGTTTGCCGGCAAAGGCGCCGTCGAGATCAACCAGGTGAAGATAAGTGAAGCCTTGCTGCGCGAAGGCGCCCGCCTGCGCCGCCGGATCGCGGCTGAAAACAGTCGCACGCGCCATATCCCCTTGCTGCAGGCGCACGGCCTCGCCGTTCTTGAGGTCGATGGCGGGAAACAGGATCACGGCTTCCACTTCAAAAAATTGGCGATCAGCGCCAGCCCGAGCTTTTGGCTCTTCTCGGGATGAAATTGCGTGCCGACGATATTTTCGCGTCCGATAATCGCGGTGATCGGCCCGCCATAATCGGCGTCGGCGATCAAATCCTGCGGCTGCGCCGGATTGAGCGCGAACGAGTGCACGAAATAGGCGTGCAGTCCCTGCGGCCCGAGCGGCAATCCCTCGACCAGCGGATGCGGGCGCAGCACGTTAAGCGTATTCCATCCCATGTGGGGGATTTTTAATTTGGCGTCGCGCGGCGTGATCCGATCGACCTCGCCGGCGATCCAGCCGAGGCCTTCGACCACTTCGTATTCGCGCCCACGCTCGGCAAGGAGCTGCATGCCGACGCAAATGCCGAAAAACGGGCGCCCGTTGCCGCGCACTGCTCGTTCAAGCGCTTCAGCCATACCGGACACCGCGCCGAGGCCCCGGCGACAATCGGCAAAAGCGCCGACGCCCGGCAGAACGACACGATCGGCGCGCGACACCATATCCGGATCGCGCGTCACCACGATCGGCTGATCCAGTCCGGCCTCATGGGCCGCCCGCTCGAAGGCTTTCGCCGCCGAATGCAAATTGCCCGAGCCGTAATCGATAATGGCAACGCTCACCGATGCGCTCCCGGTTCGGGAAACAGCCCGATCACGCCGCTTTGCTCGGCAGGCGGCGCGGGCGGCGCTGCTGGAGCAGATCTAGGAGAGGTAGATGCGGCGCGGCCGGCGGGGTTCTGTCGTATCCAGGCGTCGAAAAAGCGCCGCTCTGCATCTTCGAGATCGTCGCCGGTGACCACGCCGACATTTCGCCAGTTCCGTCGGGCGAGCTTGAAACGCCGCAACGTGCCCGCCTCAAGCCCGACGAGAAGGGAGATCAAGAGGCCAACGATCACAATTGTGAAGACGGAAGCGCCGAGCCCACGCAGCGCAACGTCCAACGCCGCCGAAATCAGTAGATAAATCGCAAGCGTCAGCCACAGCCGATGCCTCAGCATCCACAATGGGGTAAGCAGAAAAGCCCACCAGGAAAAGCCGTCGCGCACGAAGACTAATCGATAGGGATCGCCTGCCGCATCCGCAGCGCCAAGCGGCGGTTGATGGACGGTATAGACAGACATTTGACCGATCTTTCAGCAGCTCTTGCTGCACTATCCTTGGAAACTCTCGCCTCTGGAAACTCTGGTTTTCTGGACCAGCGTTTAGTTGCCGAGCCTGCCCTTGGTGGACGGCACCTCGTCCGCTGCGCGCGGGTCGACGGCAACGGCGGCGCGCAATGCGCGGGCCAGACCTTTGAAACAGGATTCGGCAATGTGGTGGTCATTGCCACCGTAGAGCGTGGCGACATGCAGCGTCACGCCGGCGTTCGTTGCGAAGGCGCGAAACCATTCTTCGACCAGCTCGGTATCGAACGGCCCCACTTTGGCGCGACCGAATTCGACCTTGAACACCAGGAACGGCCGGCCGGAAATGTCGATCACAACGCGCGTGAGCGCCTCGTCCATCGGCACGTGCACGTCGGCGTAGCGTGAGATGCCTTTCATATCGCCGAGCGCCTGCTTTAGCGCCTGGCCGAGCGCGATGCCGACGTCCTCGGTCGTGTGGTGGTGATCGATGTGCAGATCGCCCTTGGCTTTGACGTGGACATCGATGCGCGAATGCCGAGCCAGCAAATCGAGCATGTGATCGAGAAATCCGATTCCGGTCGCAATCGACGATGCGCCGGTGCCGTCGAGATCGATGGCAACCTCGACGTCGGTTTCCTTGGTTTTGCGCGCGACCGCGCCCTTGCGCATTTTGCTCTCCAGGTCGCTAATTCGGCCTCGATTGCGGGCCTTTTATCAGGGCCGCTGCCTACTCGCCAATGGCGACATCGCGCATTTGCATTGGCGGCGGTCAACTCTTAAATCATGCTTTAAGTAATGGCTTTCCAGTCCAGGCCGTCGAACCCGGTTTATCCTTTATCCAGCTATGTCATCGTCAGAAACGGGCCAAGCCGGCCCATGGCACGGCAGCACATGGCACGGCACGACTATCCTGACGGTCCGTAAGGACGGGGTGGTCGCGATCGGCGGCGACGGGCAGGTCTCCGTCGGGCAGACCATTATCAAGGCCAACGCCAAGAAGGTGCGCCGGCTTGGCGGTGGCGCCGTGATCGGCGGTTTTGCCGGCGCCACTGCCGATGCCTTCACTTTATTCGAGAGGTTCGAATCCAAGCTCGAGCAGTATCCCGGTCAACTGACGCGCGCCGCGGTCGAGCTTGCCAAGGACTGGCGCACCGATCGTTTTCTGCGACGGCTCGAAGCGATGATGATCGTCGCCGATAAGGACGTGTCGCTGGTCCTCACTGGCACCGGCGATGTACTCGAGCCGGAGGCCGGCGTGGTGGGAATCGGCTCTGGCGGCAATTACGCACTTGCCGCAGCGCGTGCTTTGCTGGATGGACCGCTTGATGCGGAGGCGATCGTGCGCCGTGCGCTCGACATCGCCGCGGAAATTTGCGTTTACACCAACCGCAATGTGACCGTAGAGACGTTGAAGGCGTGACCGATTTCTCACCCCGCGAAATCGTCTCCGAGCTCGACCGTTTCATTGTCGGGCAAACGGATGCCAAGCGCGCCGTCGCGATCGCGCTGCGCAATCGCTGGCGCCGCCTGCAGCTCGACGAACGGTTGCGCGAAGAAGTGTCGCCGAAGAACATTCTAATGATCGGGCCAACGGGAGTCGGTAAGACAGAAATTTCCCGCCGCCTCGCCAGGCTCGCCGGCGCGCCGTTTCTGAAGGTTGAAGCGACCAAATTCACCGAGGTCGGCTATGTCGGCCGCGATGTCGAACAGATCGTTCGTGACCTGGTCGAGGTCGCGATTACTCTGACGCGGGAAAAAAAGCGCAAAGATGTGCAAGCGCGGGCGCAGCAAGCCGCGGAGGATCGCGTGCTCGATGCGCTGGTTGGAGCGAATGCCAGCGCTTCGACCAAAGAGGCTTTCCGCAAGAAGCTGCGGTCTGGTGAGCTAAACGACAAGGAAATCGATATCGAAGTACAGGCCGGCGGTGGCGGTGGTTTGCCGCTGTTCGATATTCCGGGCATGCCCGGCGCGCAGATGGGCGCGATCTCGATCGGCGATATTTTCGGCAAGCTTGGCGGCGGCCGGACCAAAACGCGGCGCGTTACTGTCGTAGAGTCCTACGATATTTTGATCAACGAGGAATCCGACAAGCTGCTGGACACCGACCAATTGACGCAAGAGGCGATTAAGGTCGTCGAAAATAACGGCATCGTGTTCCTCGATGAGATCGACAAAATCTGCGCGCGCGACGGCCGTATCGGCGCCGACGTATCGCGCGAAGGCGTGCAACGCGATCTGCTGCCCTTGATTGAAGGCACCACCGTCGCCACCAAGCACGGCTCGGTGAAGACCGACCATATCTTGTTCATCGCCTCGGGCGCCTTCCACATTTCCAAGCCGTCCGATCTGTTGCCCGAGCTGCAGGGCCGGCTGCCGATTCGTGTCGAGCTTAAGCCGCTGACGCGCAACGATTTGCGCCGTATCCTGACCGATCCCGAAGCCTCGCTCATCAAGCAGTACATCGCGTTGATGGCGACCGAAGGCGTCACTCTCGAATTTTCCGAGGATGCGATCGACGCTGTAGCCGATGTCGCAGTGGCGGTTAATTCAAGCGTGGAGAATATCGGCGCGCGGCGCTTGCAGACGGTGATGGAACGCGTCCTCGACGAAGTCTCTTTCGGCGCGCCGGACCGTTCGGGCGAAACGGTCAAAATCGATGCCGCTTACGTGCACAAACACGTCGGCGACCTCGCCAAAGACGCCGATCTCAGCCGATTTATTTTGTGAGCGGATATAGTCGCGGCGCGGAAGGCCGGTCGCTTTAGTTCATTGCCGAAGTCTTCGGCGCGCCCTGCTGCTCGCGATTGATCTCGCGAATCGTCGCCATCCATTTTTCGACTTCGGCGAGCATGCGCAGATCGGAAGCACCGCTGCGGGTCGAACTGGAAACGGGCGCGGCATTGGTCTTCGCGGCGAGGCTGTCGGACATTTTTTACTCTTCCAAATCGTAATTTCGATCGTCGCGGAGTTTCGCCGACGAATTTGACCAATTCGTGCGTTTTCTCGGGCTTTCTCGATGTTAACGTTAACAAGAGTAAATGAACCCGCCATCCGCCGGCTAGCGCGCGCCGCGGCGCAGCCGCAGGTAAAGCGCGCCTTCGCCGCCATGGCTGGCATGCGCCTGTTCGAAACTGACGACAAAGCGGCGGAACTCCGGCAGCGACAGCCATAATGGGACTTGCCGCCGTAGTACGCCGCGTTCGCTCGCTGCCGCCGCGGCACCGCCGAGTCCTTTGCCGGTGACGACCAGCGCCAGTTTCGCGTCGTTCGCTTGGGCCTGCTGCAAAAAATGCAGAAGCGCAGCATGCGCTTGTTTCTGCGTCATGCCATGTAAATCAAGCCGGGCATCGATCGCCGTCTGTCCGCGCGCCACGCGTTGCCGCAAGCGGCGATCGAACTGGCCGAGGGAAGGAGGCCGTTTTGGCTTCGCAGGTTCATCCCGGGAAGGCGTGCATGACGTCTCTGCTTCGGGAGCCTCCTGAGACGATATGCCAGGCTCGCCGCCGGACTCATCTCGCCGCAACGGCGTGACCGCGCGCGCAAATCCCTTCCACAGCGCCCGGTCTTCATCGCTCAAGCGGCGCCGGCTCATCGGCGACGGCGCGCTGTGGGCTTGGCCGCGGCCGCTGCGGCCGCCGAGCCCCGGCTGGGCGCGATCTCCGGCTTGGCCTCAGGCAGCGGCACGTTATCGGTTACGGAATCCGGCGCGGTCGGATCGGCCATGCTCTCGAAATTGAAACTGAATAGGCCAGGCCGTGTCGGCGGCAGCGGCACGTCGTTGCCTGCCGCTACCGGATCGAGTTCGCGCGGCAGAAGCATCACGAAGACGCCCGTATTTTTGATGCGGCCGGCGATTCGCGCCGCCTCGTCACCGGCGCCGAAATAGATATCTGCACGCGCCGGACCGACGATCGCCGAACCGGTATCCTGCGCAATCATCAGGCGGTCGAATTTGGTGCCCGCTTTCTGGTTTGCAATCGGCAGCTCGGCCTGGATGAAAAACGGTGTGCCATAGGCGTGCAGCGCGCGATCGATCGCAATCGAACGACCCGGCATCAGCCGCACCCCTTGGCCGCCAACGGCCTCATCCTCGGTGGCAAGATCGGTAATCCGGAAAAAGACATAGGATTTATTTTGTCGGCGTATCTCTTTCGCCTGCTCCGGATTGGCTTCCATCCAATCGCGGATGCTTTGCATCGAGACCTGATCTCTGGTCATGAGTTTTTGTTCGGCGAGAACGCGGCCAACCGGCGTATAGGGCCAGCCGTTATGCGAATCGTAATTGACGCGAAGGATGGTTCCATCCTCAAGCTTGACGCGAGCGGAGCCCTGAATCTGCGCAAACAGAACATCGACCTGGTCGCGCAGATAACAGATTTCCAGATGCCAGCCATCGAGCGCGCCGTCCTCGATCTGGCCCCGATCGTAATAGGGCACGATCTTGCGGCGGCCAACGCGCCGGCCGACGAAGACGCCCTTACTGGGAAAAGCTTCGCCGAGCTTGCGCCTGCCGGCGGGAACGAGGTTGGGCGGGCGGCGAAAGAGCGGCGCCGTGAACTCTCCGGTCGGCACGCGTGAGCCGGCAATGATCGGTTCGTAATAGCCGGTGAGAAAGCCGTCGGTGTCGCCGAGCTTGTTGATCCGGACTGGGCGAAAATGATCTTCGAAGAATTTCTTGGCGCCCTCCTGGTCGAGCGGAATAGCCTGCCGCGCGGCTTCGCAAATATCCCTAAGAGCAGCCGGAATAGCCGTCAGTTCCCGAGCCTGGCGATGCCTGTTCTGCAGCGTGCGGCAGCTTCCGAGAAATGCGGCAAAGGCGGCTGCATGATCGTCGCTGGTCCAGCCGTCGAGGTCCGCCCACTCGACCGGTTCATACTGGGTATCCGGAAGGACGATTGGCCCGCTACCCTCGCCCAAAGCGGCGAGCGGCAATGCTGTTAGAGCGACCAATATGACGAGCAGGCGAAGCCCTGCACGGCGCGCCGCAACCGGCCTCATTGCGAGCTTCATTGTCCGGCTTCGGTCGCGATGACTTTCCAGTTGGGGTCGCGCGAGGAAATATCGCGGGCGAAGGTCCAAACATCCGTCACGTCCGTGACCTTTTCGGCGTTGCCGTCGATAACGGCGCCGGTGCGATCGCGGGTGGCGGAAATCAGCTTTGAGACAAAGCGCACGGTGATCTGTGCGGTGGTCCGGCTACGCAATTCGGCAGCGGTGATTGTGGAGCCGTCGATCGAGACAAAGCGCGTCTCGGCCGTCTCGTTGCGGCCCTCGCGCTCGGTAATAGCCGCATCGAAACCGTCGAACACTTCCCGCGACAGCAAGCTGCGCAGTTGCCGGCGGTCGCCGCTGGCGAAAGCGGTCACGATCATCTCGTAAGCGGCGCGCGCACCGGTGATGAAGTGCTGGGCGTCGAAATTCGGATCGGCGGCTACTATGGCATCAAGGCCGGCCGCAACTGCCGATCCGCTCTCGGCTATATCCTTCCAGCGTTCCGCGGGTGGTGCAGTGGCTTCGGCGGGACGCGGCGTCGCGTCGGCGCCGCGCTGCGGCAGGGTCACGACCTTCTCACCGGCCGGGCTGCGCACCGCGTCCCGCGCCGAATACGGATCGTAGGGTGGCCGCTCGCGGCCGGTACGCTGGCCCAAGACACTGCGCAATCGCAGGAAAATGAACACTGCGAGGGCGAGGAAAATGATGGTGTAGATGTCGAACACTTCGGCCATTCTTTCGCCATCGCGACGAGCGGGGCAGTAAGATCCCGAGATTCGGTTCGAATGACCAAACCGCGGCAGGACACCCGGTTCCTGCTCTATGTAGGCACGCAGGTTAAGTCATCCAGTGGCGCCGCGCGTCATTCTAGCGCACTAGCACTCAGATTAGACGATCACCGTCGCCGCGCCAACAATGGCGGCACCCGGTCACAAAGATATAAGCCATGGGCATTCCATAGGCGTTTTCGGCCCAGCCCGCAGGCCAGCAAACGCATTCCTGCCATTGTTCGCGCCCGCGCCGCATGTTAGCCAAGCCGGCTCAAGGCCGGAGACAACGATGTCGACGACGAATGGTGGCCCCACGCCACAAGCGGGTAACCCGCAGATGCCGGTGCCGCAGCTCGGCGTCCTTGTGCAATATGTAAAGGACTTCTCGTTCGAGAATCCAAATGCACCGCGCGCTTTGACGCCAAACGCCCAGCAGCCGTCGATAAAAATCAATATCGGTGTCGAGGCGGCACCGCTAACCGACAACGACGTCGAGGTGACGCTGCGGCTTGAGGGAAAGGCAGAGGTTCAGGGTTTCGTGCTGTTCGGCTTCGAACTGCTTTATGCCGGTGTGTTTCGCATTCTTAACGTGCCGCAGGAAAGCCTGCAGCCCATGGTTATGATCGAATGCCCGCGCTTGTTGTTTCCGTTCGCTCGAGAAATCGTCGCCACGGCAACGCGTAACGGCGGCTTCCCGCCTTTGATGCTCGAGCCGGTCGATTTCGCGGCTTTGTATCGCGACCGCATGGCCGCGGGACAGCCCGCGGCCTCGCCGCCACTTAATCTAAGCTGACGTAATCACGCCAGATAGCGTTCTCGCCAAGGCCGGCGATGAACTCCCGATGCGCCGCCAGCGCGTCGGCTGTCAACCGCTGCGGCAGCGGTACCGGCCGCTCTCGGACTGCGATGATTTCGCCGGGCGCAAGGATTGGCGGTGCCTGCGAAAGGATCAGCTGAGCCTGACGTGCGCCGGTGAGTTCGACATAGACTTCAGCCAAGAGCTCCGCATCGAGCAGTGCGCCGTGCTTGGTGCGCCGCGAATTGTCGATCGCGTAACGGGCGCACAAATCATCAAGCCGGTTCGCGGCTCCAGGGTGTTTGCGGCGGGCAAGCAGAAGGGTGTCGATCATCCGCTCGCGGCTCACCGCCGGATGGCCGGCGCGGTCCAACTCGGCATTGAGGAAAGCCAGATCAAACATTGCGTTGTGGGCAACGATCTGGGCATCGCCGAGAAACTCTATGAGCTCTCCCGCCCGACGTGCGAACAGCGGCTGATCCTTCAGAAAATCGATCGTCAACCCATGGATCTGCAGGGCCGATTGCGGCATATCGCGTTCCGGGTTGAAATAACCATGGAATGTTTTGCCGGTCGGGAACCGATTGACGAGCTCGATGCAGCCAATCTCGACTAGGCGATCCCCGGTAAGCGGATCGAGCCCGGTCGTTTCGGTATCCAAGACAATTTCGCGCATCGCTGTTCGTCCGCCGGTGCGAATCACCGGCTGCGCATTGTAGCGACACTCTGCAAAATGTCTCGAATCTGCGCTCGGGTGTGCTCGAAATCTTGCGAGCTGTCCACGACGAAATCAGCGCGCCGGCGTTTTTCAGTGTCGGGCATTTGCTTGGCAAGCAGGGTTGCAAATTTCTCTTCTGTCATGCCAGGCCGGTCTAAAGCACGCACGCGCTGGATCTCGGCAGGGGCCGAAACCACAACGACTGCATCGCACCGCGATTCGGCCGTGGTTTCGAACAATAGCGGTATATCGACGACAACGATCGGAGCGCCGCGGGCTTGTGCCTGCGCCAGGAATTTTTCCCGCGAGGCGGTAACGAGCGGATGAATGATCGCCTCAAGGCGGGCGAGCGCCGCTTGATCGTTAAGGACCATCGCAGCAAGCGTATTGCGATTCACCTTGCCGCCTGATGTCGAGCCTGGGAAAGCCCGTTCGATCAGGGATACGGCTTCACCCTCATAAAGCGCGTGGACGACGGCATCTGAATCATGGACCGGGACGCCACATTCGGCGAAGAACTTCGCCGCCGTCGATTTTCCCATGCCGAGCGAGCCGGTCAGGCAAAGCACGAATGGCCGCTGCGCACTCATCGCGCGAGGCACCCTATGCGCCGCAAAAATTCC